>JALAGK010000601.1 GCA_022712475.1 Enterobacteriaceae bacterium | reverse complement strand
GTTTATGTTTTTGTCAAAAATGTTATCTGATTCTAATTTTCTGGCGTGATATTGCGCGATTTTGTGCGCCGTTTCGCAAATGTCTGGATGAAAAAACTCTGTCAGCTAGCCCGTTTTTTGGTCATAAGGTAATCCGATGGCACGCGTGCGCTTATGGTTTAGCGCCGGTTTCAATGGTAAGTTCAGGTCAAAGGTAACGTTTGCGTTGGTGCCCCATTGGGCGTTAACGCCGGGTTTCGTCCCGTTCGTCGCGGGGCGAAAAGGAGACCCCCATCGTACTGAAAGAGGACAAGATGGCTCAGCAGACCCCTTTGTTTGAACAACATACGCTGTGCGGTGCGCGCATGGTGGATTTTCATGGCTGGATGATGCCGCTGCACTATGGCTCCCAGCTGGATGAACACCACGCGGTACGCACAGATGCCGGGATGTTTGATGTCTCCCACATGACCATTGTTGATTTGCAGGGCAGCCGCACGCAGGAGTTTTTGCGCTATCTGCTGGCAAACGACGTTGCGAAGCTTACTAAATCCGGCAAAGCGCTCTATACGCCCATGCTCAATGCCTCGGCGGGCGTGATTGACGACCTCATCGTGTACTACTTCTCTGAAGACAATTTCCGTTTGGTGGTGAACTCCGCTACGCGCGAAAAAGATCTTGCCTGGATCACCCGCCATGCTGAACCGTATGGCGTGGCAGTCACCGTGCGTGACGATCTGTCCATGATTGCCGTACAGGGTCCACAGGCGAAAGAAAAAGCGGCAACGCTGTTTACCCCTGAGCAGCGCGACGCAGTAGCGGATATGAAGCCCTTTTTCGGCGTGCAGTCTGGTGATTTGTTTATTGCCACGACCGGTTATACCGGTGAAGCTGGCTACGAGATTGCCCTGCCAAATGAAAAGGCGGCGGCGTTCTGGCAGCAGCTGGTAAAAGCCGGTGTGAAGCCTTGCGGTTTGGGCGCGCGTGACACGCTGCGTCTGGAAGCGGGTATGAACCTCTACGGTCAGGAGATGGACGAAGGCGTATCGCCGCTTGCTGCCAATATGGGCTGGACCATCGCCTGGGAACCGGCAGATCGTGACTTCATTGGTCGTGATGTACTCGAAGCGCAGCGCGAGCAGGGTACGGAGCAACTGGTTGGTCTGGTGATGACGGAAAAGGGCGTGCTGCGCGGCGAACTGCCGGTACGTTTTACCGACATTCACGGTAATGCGCAGGAAGGCATTATCACCAGCGGCACTTTCTCACCGACGCTTGGCTACAGCATTGCGCTGGCGCGCGTACCGGCGGGCATTGGTGATACCGCCATCGTGCAAATTCGCAACCGTGAAATGCCGGTCAAAGTGACCAAACCTGTTTTTGTTCGCGCCGGGAAAGCCGTCGCATAGTCAACACTTTTAATACCCATGCAAACGCGGGGATATTCAGGAGAGATACAATGAGCAATGTGCCGAACGATTTGAAATACAGTAAAGAGCACGAGTGGCTGCGCAAGGAAGCCGACGGAACCTATACCGTGGGTATTACCGAACATGCGCAGCAGTTGCTGGGGGACATGGTATTTGTCGACCTGCCGGAAGTGGGTAAAACCGTCAGCGCGGGCGATGATTGTGCTGTTGCGGAGTCCGTGAAAGCTGCTTCTGATATTTATGCACCGATAAGCGGTGAAATTGTGGCGGTCAACGAGTCACTGGGTGACGAGCCTGAGTTGGTGAACGCCGAACCGTATGGCGATGGCTGGATTTTCCGCATTAAGGCCAGCGACGAAAGTCAGGTTGCCGCGCTGCTCAGTGCAGACGCCTATGAAGCCCTGTTAGAAGACGAATAACGTGAAGGGGTCGGGTTAAGCCCCGGCCCCTTTTTGTTTGCCCCACAGTAAGTGACCCGGAAGCACAAGCCATGACTCAGACCTTAAGCCAGCTGGAACACAGCGAAGCCTTTATCGACAGGCACATTGGCCCTACCCCGGAGCAGCAAAAACAGATGCTCGAGGCGGTGGGTGCCACCTCTCTTGATGCGCTGATTGCGCAGATTGTCCCGGCTGATATCCAGCTACCGCAGCCGCCGCAAACCGGCGAAGCTGCCACCGAATTTGCTGCACTGGCAGAGTTGAAAGCCATTGCAGGTCGCAACAAGCGTTTTAAATCTTATATCGGCATGGGCTATGCGGCCGTGCAAACACCGCCGGTTATCCTGCGTAACATGCTGGAAAACCCGGGCTGGTACACCGCGTACACGCCGTATCAGCCGGAAGTGTCTCAGGGTCGCCTGGAGGCGCTGCTTAACTTCCAGCAGCTCACGCTTGATTTAACCGGCATGGATCTCGCATCAGCCTCGCTGCTTGATGAAGCCACCGCCGCTGCTGAAGCCATGGCGATGGCAAAGCGCATCAGCAAGCTTAAAAGCGCCAACCGTTTTTTTGTGGCGCAGGACATTCACCCGCAGACGCTGGACGTAGTGCGCACCCGTGCCGAGACATTTGGTTTTGACGTGATTGTGGATGAGCCGCACAAAGCGCTTGACCATCAGGACCTGTTTGGCGTGTTGCTCCAGCAGGTAGGGACGACCGGTGAGATTCACGATTACAGCGCGCTTATCAGCGAGCTAAAAGCGCGCAACGTTGTCGTTAGCGTGGCTGCCGATATGATGGCGCTGGTGTTGCTTACGGCTCCGGGCAAGCAGGGGGCAGACATTGTCTTTGGCTCAGCACAGCGTTTTGGTGTGCCGATGGGCTACGGCGGGCCGCATGCAGCCTTCTTTGCCGTCAGCGACCAGCACAAGCGTGCCATGCCGGGGCGCATCATTGGCGTTTCCCGCGATGCAGCCGGTAACACCGCGCTGCGCATGGCGATGCAAACGCGCGAGCAGCATATACGCCGTGAAAAGGCTAACTCCAACATCTGTACCTCGCAGGTACTGCTGGCGAATATTGCCGGGTTGTATGCCGTCTGGCACGGGCCAGAAGGTCTCAGGCGCATTGCTAAGCGCATTCATCGTCTTACCGACATTCTGGCCGTGGGCCTGCAAAGCAAAGGCCTGCATTTGCGTCATAGCAGCTGGTTCGACACGCTGTGTGTGGAAGTCAGCGATAAAGCAGGGGTGCTGGCGCGTGCCGAAGCGCGCGAGATTAACCTGCGTAGTGACCTGCCGGGCGCGGTTGGTATTACGCTTGATGAGACCACCACGCGCGAAGACGTAATTGCGCTCTTTGACGTGCTGCTGGGTGACGGCCACGGGCTGGATCCGCAGACGCTCGATAAAGAGGTGGCGCATGACAGCCGTTCTATTCCTCAGGCGATGCAGCGTGATGACGCCATCCTCACGCATCCGGTGTTTAACAGCCACCACAGCGAAACTGAGATGATGCGCTACATGCACAGCCTGGAGCGTAAAGACCTGGCGTTGAACCAGGCCATGATCCCGCTGGGCTCCTGTACCATGAAGCTCAACGCCGCAGCGGAAATGATCCCCATCACCTGGCCGGAATTTGCTGAACTACATCCGTTCTGCCCGGCGAACCAGGCCGAAGGCTATCATCAGATGATTGCTCAGCTCTCGGAGTGGCTGGTGAAGCTTACCGGCTATGACGCGCTGTGCATGCAGCCGAACTCCGGTGCACAGGGCGAATACGCAGGCCTGCTGGCAATCCGTCGCTATCACGAAAGCCGCAACGAAGGGCATCGCGATATCTGCCTTATCCCAAGTTCTGCGCACGGTACTAACCCGGCTTCAGCGCAAATGGCGGGTATGCAGGTTGTGGTGGTGGCATGTGATAAAGATGGCAATATCGATCTTGGCGATCTGCGCGTTAAAGCCGAGCAGGCGGGAAGCCAGCTTTCCTGCATCATGGTGACCTATCCGTCTACCCACGGCGTGTACGAAGAAACCATTCGTGAAGCCTGCAACGTGGTGCATGAGTTTGGCGGCCAGGTTTACCTGGATGGCGCGAACATGAACGCCCAGGTAGGCATTACCACGCCGGGCTTTATTGGCGCGGATGTGTCACACCTCAACCTGCATAAAACGTTCTGTATTCCGCACGGCGGCGGCGGCCCAGGCATGGGGCCTATCGGCGTGAAAGCGCATCTGGCACCGTTTGTGCCGGGCCATAGCGTAGTGCAGATTGAAGATATGCTCACCACGCAGGGTGCGGTGTCTGCGGCGCCGTTTGGTAGCGCATCTATTCTGCCGATTAGCTGGATGTACATCCGCATGATGGGCGCACAGGGGCTGAAAAAGGCAAGCCAGGTGGCAATCCTTAATGCCAACTACATTGCCAGCCGTCTGAAGGATGCCTGGCCGGTGCTTTATACCGGACGCGACGGACGCGTGGCGCACGAATGTATTCTGGACGTGCGCCCGCTCAAAGAGCAGACCGGCATCAGCGAGCTGGATGTGGCCAAACGCCTGATTGATTACGGCTTCCATGCGCCGACCATGTCGTTCCCGGTTGCGGGCACGCTGATGGTGGAACCCACGGAGTCTGAAAGTAAGGTTGAGCTGGACCGCTTTATTGACGCCATGCTGGCTATCCGTGCTGAAATCGACCGTGTGGCAAAAGGGGAATGGCCGCTGGCGGACAACCCACTGGTTAACGCACCGCACACGCAGCAGGAGCTGGTGGCTGAGTGGAACCATCCGTACAGCCGCGAACTGGCGGTATTCCCGGCAGGCAGCAGCAACAAATACTGGCCGACTGTGAAGCGCCTTGACGATGTATGGGGGGATCGCAATCTGTTTTGTTCCTGCGTGCCGATGAGCGAATATCAGTAATACTGTTTACTCACAACAGATTAAAGGGCGCGTAAGCGCCCTTCTTCTTTGCGGGAGGAAATATGGCTATTGCCCTGGTAACCGGTGCCAGCCGCGGCATTGGGCGCGCAACGGCGCTACAACTGGCACAAGAGGGGTATCGCGTCGCGGTGAACTATCACACTCACGCACAAGCCGCGCAGGATGTGGTGGAGCAGATTGTACGTGCAGGCGGTGAAGCGTTTGCCATTCAGGCAGATATTGCTGATGAATCTCAGGTGGTGCAGATGTTTGCCCGCATTGACACAGAAGCACAGCCATTAGTTGCCCTGGTCAACAACGCGGGTATTTTGTTCACCCAGAGCCGGGTTGAAGCGCTGAACGCGCAGCGAATTAATCAAGTGCTCACTACCAACGTGACTGGAACCTTCTTATGTTGCCGCGAAGCGGTTAAGCGGATGGCACTTCATCAGTACGGCGCTATCGTCAATGTGTCCTCAGCCGCTGCCCGGTTGGGCTCAGCGGGGGAATACGTTGACTATGCCGCATCAAAAGGCGCGGTGGATACACTGACAACCGGATTAGCGCAGGAAGTGGCCGCACAGGGCATACGCGTCAACAGCGTGCGGCCTGGGTTTATCTATACCGACATGCACGCCAGCGGTGGAGAGGCGGGGCGTGTCGATCGTATTAAATCGCAGTTGCCGATGCAGCGCGGCGGTCAGCCAGAAGAAGTGGCACAGGCTATTGTCTGGTTGCTGAGTGATAAGGCTTCTTATGTGACCGGCAGTTTTATCGATCTGGCGGGGGGGAAATAGCTTGTGAGCGTGTTTGCTGCGAGTCTCCTGATGGAACATGCAGCGGTTTGGCGTTGTGTGGGTGACCGTTTGCCAGGCTGGGCTGTAAAGAGGCGAGAAGTCAGGCGCGATAAGCCCGTCGGGCGAAGGAATGTAGTGGTGATAAAAAAGCGGGCCGTAAGGCCCGCTTTTTGTGGTTATTGCACCGGATACGGTGTGTAAACGCCGTTCAGGGTGTGCAGGAAAGCAACAATATCATCAACATCCTTCTGCGGCAGGTCAGTGCCAACCTGGTAACGCAGCATGAGCTTCACGGCTTCATCCAGCGTTTGTACATCGCCGCGGTGGAAATACGGTGCGGTCAGCGCAACGTTACGCAGCGTAGGGACTTTCTGGCGCAGCCTGTCGCGCGTCTCTTTGGTAACATTCATGCGACCCACGTCCACATCGGTAATGGTGCCGAACGCAAAATCTTTTTTCAGCCCCAGCGGCTCAAAGGAGCGGCCGCCCATAATGGTTCCGGTATGACAGGTTGCACACTTGTTGTCCTTAAAAAGCTGCCAGCCGTGTTTCTGCTGAGCCGTCAGTGCATTGTCGTCACCGCGCAGATACTTATCAAACGGGGCGTTCGGCGTTATCAGCGTTTTTTCAAACTCAGCGATGGCATCGGTGATAGTTTCACCGCTAAAGCCCTGAGGGTAGACTGTTGTGAAGTCCTGGGTGAGCACGGGATCCTGGCTCAACTTACCAATGATTTGCTCCCAGGATTCTGAAGCCATTTCAATCGGGTTGAGCGGTGGACCGCCGGCCTGTGCTTGCAGCGTAGCGGCACGACCATCCCAGAATTGTTCAATGTTGAAGACAGCATTAAACACCGTAGGGGCATTAATCGGACCAACCTGGTCGCCTACGCCAAGCGAGGTTTTTCTGCCGTCAACGCCGCCAGCACCGAGCTGGTGACAGTTTGCACACGAGATAGTGTTATCACCCGACAAACGTGGGTCATGATACAGGCGCTGACCCAGCGCAACTTTCTGTGCATTAACCGGCAGTGATTGCGGGATGGGCTGAACGGGCTCGTTACGGCGGTTTTCTGCCATATCCGGCGTGGCGTAGTACTTCAGGCGTTGATCTTTAATCCAGTTGAGCATGGTTTCACGCTCTTCTGGACTGATTTTGCCTGACCAGTGCATTGCAATATAGCGCGTAGGTGGCATGGTTTCATTAGCCATTACCCATTCGATTTTAGTCAAATCGTCCTGTGGCGCAGGGCCGTCTTTCAACAGGCTTTGCTTGACGGGATCGAGGCTAAAGGATTTGTAGCCCAGTGACATATCGTAATCCATCAGCTGTTTAGCGATAGGAAACGACGCGTAAAAAGGCAGGTCAGAGGAGACGGTGTGACAATAGTCGCAGCCTTTCTCTCGCATAATGCTCAGAACGCGATTGTTGGTTTCGGAAGCCGATTTTTCTGGCGGCGCTGCTTCAGCTCGCTGTTTATCGTGATTCCAGACATAGCCCACTAATCCAAAATAGCATACGGCCGCGACGGCTAATGCCGATACGCCCAGCTTCATCATTTTGCTCATTGTAGTTATCCCTTCATAGGCGAAAGTGCTGACAAAATCAGCAATCGCATGATGCAGGGATAAAAGTAAAAACACGTTGACGGTTGTCAAAGAAAAGAAATGATTAGACCTATTGATGGGATAGGTTTGGTCTATGTAAGGATTTTCTTATATTGCAGTGGGATAAGAATTGGCCGCGCCGGACGCGGCCCTGTAAAATTAAAGTGTTTCGCCGTTGGAAGCGATGACTTGCTTGTACCAGTTAAAGCTCTTTTTGCGCGAGCGTGACATATCGCCCGTGCCGTCGTCATGCTTATTCACATAAATAAAGCCGTAGCGCTTGCTGTACTGGCCGGTCGTGAAAGACACGCAGTCGATACAGCCCCACGGTGTGTAGCCCATCAGGTCAACGCCGTCCCAGGTGACCGCTTTCATCATTTCTTCAACGTGGGCGCGCAGGTAATCAATGCGGTAATCGTCATTGATGCTGCCATCGGCCTCAACGTTATCAATGGCGCCAAAGCCATTTTCAACAATGAACAGCGGCTTCTGATAACGTTCCCACAGCTCACACATTGCGTAGCGCAGACCAACCGGGTCAATCTGCCACCCCCAGTCGGAGGCCTTCACGTGTGGGTTGGGTACACTGCCTTCAAAACCGGAAATCGCATCACCGGTGCCGCCTTCGGCCTTCACGGCGTTGGTCATGTAATAGCTAAAGCCCAGGTAGTCGCAGGTGCCCTCACGCAGGATTTGCTCATCGCCAGGCTCCATATTGATAGTAAAGCCACGACGCTCCCACTCGTTAAGCACGTATGACGGGTAGTAGCCGCGCAGTTGTACGTCGGTAAAGACATAGCGTTCGCGCATGGACTCCTGTGCAAACATCATGTCTTCTGGCTTACAGGAGTAAGGATACAGCGGTACCATCGCCAGCATACAGCCGACCTGCATATCTGGGTTAATGCGGCGTGCCGCCTTCACGGCCATTGCGCTAGCCACAAACTGGTGGTGCAGCACCTGATACATGGTTTCTTCCGGATTTTGGTGCTCGGTATACACCACACCGGAGCAGCAATAACCAAACAGCGGTGCGCGCCAGTTACGCTGGTTGTTAATTTCGTTAAACGTCATCCAGTATTTAACTTTGTGCTTATAACGCTCAAATACCACTTCAGCAAAGCGCACAAAGAAATCGACCACTTTGCGGTTAGTCCAGGCACCGTACTGTTGGACCAGATGCAGCGGCATTTCGAAATGTGAGAGAGTAATCACCGGTTCGATGTTGTATTTCAGCAACTCATCAAACACATCATCATAGAACTTCAGCCCTTCTTCATTCGGCTCAAGTTCGTCGCCTTTCGGGAAAATACGTGTCCAGGCAATTGAGGTACGAAAACACTTAAAACCCATCTCAGCAAAAAGTTTGATGTCTTCTTTATAATGACTGTAAAAGTCGCTGGCGAGGTGGTTTGGGTAATATTTGCCTGGAATGACTTCCTTAGTGATTTCACGTGGTACGCCATGGGCGCCGCCGGTTAGCACGTCGCAAATGCTGGGGCCTTTACCGCCCTGATCCCAGCCACCTTCCACCTGGTGTGCGGCAACCGCGCCACCCCAGAGAAAGTCTTTTGGAAGCGTTAATTTTTTCATATTCGTCATTCTCATTCAGATTCTGTAAATATTATTCAGCTCGTTACGCTATTACAGAGCAATTAATGGGAGATGCTATGAGTCTACCAAATGAATATAAAAAGTCACGATATAACAAATAGTGTGGCCTGTGATTTGTCACATGTATAAAACAGCTTGTTACAGACAAGTGTCTTGTTGCGCTAAATGAGCGTTAATGCGTGTGTGATAATGATATGTTTTGAAAGATGAAGTGGTTATCTGGCGGTTTGGTAGAAGATCGCTATTGACGTTTATATCGGCTATATTCATTTCTGCTGATGGAGTTTTATATCTTGTTGTAATTTAATGCTATTTGT
>JALAGK010000600.1 GCA_022712475.1 Enterobacteriaceae bacterium | reverse complement strand
GTTTGGTGCCGTTATCTTTATTGCCGGTAATATTGCCTGGAAGACAGAAGTGACTTCACTGATGATTTTTATTCGCCTGCAGGAGTTTGACTACCCGGCGGCGAGTGCTGTGGCGTCGGTTATTCTTGCCGCTTCACTGTTGCTGCTGTTTAGCATCAACACGCTACAAAGCCGCTTCGGGCACCGTCTGGGGGGCCACTGATGTCTGATGTAACGCAACTGCATGGCGCAAAACCAGGTGTGAACTGGAGTAAGTGGGTGCTGATTGGTACAGGTGTGATCATTTCCTTCCTGTTGCTGGTCGTCCCGATGATTTACATCTTCGCGCAGGCTTTTTCCAAAGGCCTGATGCCGGTCCTGCAAAACCTGGCAGACCCGGACATGCTGCACGCTATCTGGCTTACCGTATTAATTGCGCTGATAGCTGTGCCGGTAAACCTGGTGTTTGGTGTCCTGCTTGCCTGGCTGGTGACACGCTTTAATTTCCCCGGACGCCAGCTGCTGCTGACGCTGCTGGATATTCCTTTTGCCGTCTCACCCGTGGTTGCTGGTCTTATCTATTTGCTGTTTTACGGCAGTAATGGCCCGCTTGGCGGCTGGCTGGATGAGCATAACATTCAGATAATGTTCTCCTGGCCCGGCATGGTGCTGGTCACTGTGTTTGTCACTTGTCCATTTGTGGTGCGTGAGCTGGTGCCGGTGATGATGAGTCAGGGTAGCCAGGAAGACGAGGCGGCGATTTTGCTCGGTGCCTCGGGCTGGCAGATGTTTCGCCGCGTCACACTGCCGAATATCCGTTGGGCGTTGCTGTACGGCGTGGTGCTGACCAATGCCCGTGCGATTGGTGAGTTTGGCGCCGTGTCGGTCGTTTCGGGTTCTATTCGCGGAGAGACGCTGTCTCTGCCGCTGCAAATTGAACTGCTTGAGCAGGATTACAATGCCGTAGGTTCGTTTACTGCCGCGGCGTTGTTAACACTGATGGCAATTCTGACGTTGTTTTTAAAGAGTGCATTGCAGTGGCGCCTGAATAACCAGGAGAAGCGCCTGCAGCAGGAGGGAAATAATGAGCATTGAGATTAGCAATATTAAAAAATCTTTTGGCCGCACTCAGGTGCTGAACGATATCTCACTGGACATTCCTTCCGGCCAGATGGTGGCACTGCTGGGGCCGTCTGGCTCTGGCAAAACCACGCTGCTGCGTATTATTGCTGGTCTGGAAAGTCAGACCAGCGGACGTATTAGTTTTCACGGTACCGACGTAAGCCGCCTGCACGCGCGTGACCGCCGCGTGGGCTTTGTGTTCCAGCACTATGCGTTGTTTCGACACATGACGGTATTCGACAATATCGCGTTTGGCCTGACCGTGCTGCCGCGCCGCGAGCGCCCGAATGCGGCCGCCATCCGCCAGAAAGTGACAACGCTTCTGGAAATGGTGCAGCTGTCGCACCTGGCCGAGCGTTACCCGGCTCAGCTTTCCGGCGGGCAGAAACAGCGCGTGGCGCTGGCACGTGCGCTGGCCGTGGAGCCGCAGATTTTGCTGCTGGATGAGCCGTTTGGTGCGCGGGATGCGCAGGTGCGCAAAGAACTACGACGCTGGCTGCGCGAACTGCATGAAGAGCTGAAGTTTACCAGTGTGTTCGTAACGCATGACCAGGAAGAGGCGATGGAAGTGGCTAACCGGGTCGTCGTGATGAGCCAGGGTAATATTGAACAGGCGGATGCGCCAGAGCAGGTCTGGCGTGAGCCGGCAACGCGTTTTGTGCTGGAGTTTCTCGGCGAAGTGAACCGTTTGCCGGGTACTATCCACGGCGGTCAGTTCCAGGTTGGTGCACACCGCTGGCCGCTTGGCTTTACGCCGTCATGGCAGGGGGAGGTGGATTTGTTCCTGCGTCCCTGGGAAGTGGATGTAAGCCGTCGCACCAGCCTTGATTCGCCGCTACCGGTACAGGTGCTGGAAGTTAGTCCGCGCGGCCACTTTATGCAACTGGTGGTTCAGCCGCTGGGCTGGAGCCGCGAACCGCTGACGGTGATACTGCGTGATGAGCGCGTACCGCAGCGCGGCGAACGCCTGTTTGTTGGCCTGCAAAATGCGCGCATTTATCACGGCCAGGAGCGCATTCAGAGCCAGGTGCTGGCGCAGAGCGCCTGAAAGAAAGCCGGGAAGGCGCTTGCCGCGCCCCGGATGTTTGATTATTTTGACGGAAGGTTTCGCCATCTTCCTGAGAACAAGCGGCCGGAGGGCCGCTTTTTTCATGCATGGATACATACACGTGAGCACATTAGAAAGCACCATTGGCAATACACCGCTGGTTCGTTTACAGCGTATAGCACCGCACAACGGCAGTGAAATCTGGGTCAAGCTGGAAGGTAATAATCCGGCGGGTTCCGTTAAAGACAGGGCCGCGCTGTTTATGATTAATCAGGCCGAGGCGCGCGGTGAAATTGCGCCCGGCGATGTGCTGATTGAGGCCACCAGCGGTAATACCGGTATTGCGCTGGCGATGATAGCCGCGCTTAAAGGCTACCGTTTGAAGCTGTTGATGCCGGATAACATGAGTCTTGAGCGCCGTGCCGCGATGCAGGCTTACGGCGCAGAGTTGATTCTGGTGACTAAAGAGCAAGGGATGGAAGGCGCTCGCCTGCTTGCCCAGGAGATGGGCGAGCGCGGTGAGGGCAAGGTGTTGGATCAGTTTAACAACCCGGACAATCCGCTTGCCCATTACCGTACCACCGGTCCGGAAATCTGGCAGCAGACGGCAGGGCGCATCAGCCATTTTGTCTCCAGCATGGGGACGACAGGCACGATTACCGGCACGTCGCGCTTTATGCGCGAGCAGGATAAACCGGTGACCATTGTGGGTCTGCAACCGCAGGAAGGCAGCAGCATTCCCGGTATTCGCCGCTGGCCGCAGGAGTGGATGCCAGGCATTTTTGATGACGCGTTAGTCGACCTGGTGCTGGATATCTCGCAGGATGAAGCGGAAAACACCATGCGACTGTTGGCTCGTGAAGAAGGGATTTTCTGCGGCGTCAGTTCCGGTGGCGCGGTTGCCGGGGCGCTGAGAGTGGCGCAGGCTAATCCAGGTGCTGTGGTGGTGGCCATTATCTGCGATCGCGGTGACCGCTATTTATCTACTGGCGTGTTTGGTGAAGAGAGTTTTGCTCAGGGCGCGGGGATTTAACGTTAACGGATAACAGTTATTTTCCTGCGCGTGAGTCTTTTAAAGTGGCACCGCCCGCCAGATAGGTTTTGATTCTCTTTACAGCGTTAAAGGCAGAAATCATCTCCCGGGGTTTGATAAAACCAGCCGGTGATGAAAATTAATGGCTCCAATGGCAGAGGGTGGGCGAAAACGCTTAAGACGCACTCTCTCAAATCAGAGATGATATTTATAACAGGAAGGATCCTATGTCCGGTGTTAAAGGAACAGGTACGTTTCGCAGAATAGTCGTTAAAATATGCCTCTTTTTTACGACTATTTTACTGCTGGCAGTTATATTTTTAGCTTTTGCCAATAAGGTTGTGATCGATTCCTCTGCCTCACGTCTTTATACCGATGTTGAGACTGCGGTTTACACCGACGCAGGGGTAGTGCCAGGTACCCGACCCGGCGGTTTTTATTTTCGCAACCGGATTGAGACTGCCGCATCACTCTATCATGCAGGTAAAGTGAAGTGGTTAATTGTCAGCGGAGATAATC
Source organism: Enterobacteriaceae bacterium (assembly GCA_022712475.1). Lineage (GTDB taxonomy): Bacteria > Pseudomonadota > Gammaproteobacteria > Enterobacterales > Enterobacteriaceae > Tenebrionibacter. The sequence goes on along the minus strand of JALAGK010000600.1, from coordinate 1,016 downwards.
GTCGGCATAGCTATAACGAGCCGCAAGAGATGTACACCGCGCTGGTCGCACGTGGTGTAGCGCCGGGTGCGATTTATTGTGACTATGCCGGTTTTACCACGCTTGATACTGTTTTACGGGCGAGGGATATTTTTGCGCAAAATAAGATTATTATTATCTCGCAGAAGTTTCACAATGAGCGGGCTATTTATCTTGCGCTTAAAAACGGCATCGAGGCTACCGGGGTTAATGCGGCGGATGTCGCGCCTGCAAATCGCTACTGGGCAGGCAGCATGCGAGAATATGTCGCACGTGGCCGTGCCGTGTTGGATGCCACGGTATTTAAACGCCAGGCTTATTTTGGTGGTAATAAAATCATTCCGGGTAATACAGACGCTCCGGGATGTAAGCCATTTTCTGGCGTAACAGCCTACCAGGACGTACAGGCTCAATAACCACGTCGGTACGCAGGTATTTATCTGTCTCCAGCCAGCAGAGTAACGCAGCCTGGTAATGTACTAACAGGCCGCTCTGAGGGCAACGTTATAAACCACTGAGAGGAGGCGTCGCCTCATACACTGTTGAATGGCGTCTTTCAGAAGTTCGGTCCCACGGCTATCTAAAAGCATATTGTTAATACGCCTCATGCTCGATGAGGCGTAATTCTGCGTACAGATAACAGGTAGGTTTCTGCGTGGATTATTTTATTTGCGCGTCAGATTCTTCTATCAGGCGATGCAGAAAGGGGGCCGCATTTTCATCCGGTTTACCGGGCACGCGCACGGTATAGGGTTTACCCGTGATGGACGAGGATGAGGCGACCTTATCAATAAACTGATCGGCGGTGTTGAGACGGTTGCGGGTGTTTTTAAGCTTAAGACGCAGGTGAGATACGGCTTCCTCGCTAGTGTGCTCGCTGCCGTTGCGGATAAAGATGAGTCCCTGCTGCTCACTTAACGCCGTGAGCATTGCCTGTACTCGGGCTTCTTCGTGGGCGCTGAGTTTGGCCCAGCTGGACGGCGTAAGCATCAGTAGTG
>JALAGK010000599.1 GCA_022712475.1 Enterobacteriaceae bacterium | reverse complement strand
TGCTGTATGCTGACTTGCCGCGCGACCGCCTGCTCTCTCCCGATCTCGCCGTAAAAATGCTGGGACAAACCGGTATTTCATCCGGCTGGGTTAAGCGCGATCTGAAATCGTTCTCGGATTATCTGTTCCCGATAGTGTTGGCTAAAAATGATGGCAACTACTGCATCTTAATGTCGCGCCAGAAAGAAAAAAATCAGGTGAGCTACACCATTCTTCTGCCGGAAACCGGGACGGAAAGGACGGTCAGTGCCCAGGCTCTGGAGCAGGAATTTACTGGCTATGCCCTGCTTGCCAGCCGCAAACCTGAGATGAAATCGGAGACCGACAGCATCTTGCCGGAAGTCAACCGTGAAGGTCACTGGCTCTTTGGCACGCTGTGGCGTTATCGTCACTTCTTCTACAGTGCCGCCATTGCGGCACTGCTGGCGAACATCCTGATGCTGGCGACCACGTTCTTTACCATGAACGTGTATGACCGCGTGGTGCCAAATCAGGCTTACGCCACGCTGTGGTCGCTGGCTATCGGTGTACTGATCGCCATTATTTTTGAATTTATCACCCGTCAGATTCGCTCGTGGCTCATTGATGTTGCCGGTAAAAAGGCTGATCTGATTTTAGGGACCACGTTGTTCCGCCAAATGATGTCGGTGCGTCTTGAGAACAAACCGCAGTCCGCGGGGTCGTTTGCCAACCAACTGCGTGAGTTTGAGTCGGTGCGCGATTTTATGACCTCCGCGACGCTCGCCACGCTCTCTGATATTCCGTTTTGTATTCTGTTTTTGATGATTATCTATCTCATCGGTGGCCCGCTGGCGTTTGTACCCATGATGGCTATTCCGGTGATTTTGATTTTCAGCATCCTGATTCAACGCCCGCTGTCGAATTACATGGGCGAAAACATGCGCGAGTCCTCGCTTAAGCATGGGTTGCTGATTGAAAGCATTGAAGGGATTGAAGCACTGAAGGCCGCGCGCGGTGAAGGCGTGATGCAAAAACGTTGGGAAGACTTCAGCGCGCTGTCTGCGGCAACGTCGATGAAGATTCGCCATCTGTCGAGCATGACCATGGGTTTTGCGTCCTTCATACAACAAATCACGACGGTTGTGATTGTGGTCTGGGGCGTGTACCTGATTCACGCTGGTGAGCTGACGATGGGGGCGATGATCGGGGTGGTTATCCTGACCGGGCGCTGCCTGGCACCGTTGGCCGCTATGGTCGGCCTGGCGATTCGTTACCAGCAGGCTAAAACCGCGCTCAAATCCCTTAACCAGTTTATGGAGATGCCGGTTGATCGCGACCCAATGCGTGATTATCTGCCGTCACCGCGCTTTGAAGGCAATATTCGCCTGAGAAAGGTTAATTTTGAATACCCGATTCCGGGTCTGCAAAACACCATTAAGGTGATTGATAACGTCTCCTTTCAGGTCGGGCGCGGCGAGCGCGTGGCGATTATCGGCAACATCGGCAGTGGTAAATCCACGCTGTTAAAGCTCATTGCACGACTGTATCAACCCAAAAGCGGGCAGATGTCGATTGATGGTGTGGATGTCGCCCAGGTTGACCCGGCCGACTGGCGCACGGCGGTGGGTTACGTCGGCCAGGACTGCCGCCTGTTTTACGGCTCACTGCGTGAAAACGTGATGATTGGTAACCCGTCGGCCACGACCGCGCATTTCCTGCGTATTGCCAAAATGACGGGCCTGGATCAGATAGCCGCGCAACACCCCATGGGCTTTGATATGCCGGTTGGCGAAATGGGGCAGTTGCTTTCCGGCGGTCAGCGTCAGCTGGTTGCGCTGGCGCGCTGCTTGTTGCTGGACCCGAAAATCATCCTGATGGATGAGCCGACCAGTTCCATGGATGCCCTGACTGAAGCGAAGTTTATTGAGCAGCTTCAGAAAGCCATTACCGATCAGACGTTGATTATCGTGACGCACCGCTTCTCCCTCTTACAACTGGTCAGCCGTCTGATGGTACTCGTTGAAGGCCGTGTCACCCACGACGGTGAAAAAGATGCCGTCATTGCAGAGCTGAACTCCGCCCATAACGTCGAGAAAAAGTAACAGACCGAGCCTGAGCAAGGATGAAGGGAAAGAATATGGAAATTAAATCGGACGCACAGGTTGTCGATAAACGTCCTGCGGCGACGAGTCTGCAAAAAGCGCCGCCTAAAAAAGCCAGTGGTAAAGTGGACTCAGAAGACCTGCAGTTCATGCGTGATTTGCAGGGTGCACTGTTAGTGCAAAAAACTCCGGTGACGACGGTGGTGCTGTGGCTTATTGCCGCCATTCTGGTGATAGCTCTGACGTGGGCGCACTTTGCTATCGTTGAAGAGATTACCCAGGGTGAAGGCAAGGTCATCCCGGCGTCGCGCGAGCAGATAATCCAGAGCCTGGAAGGCGGTATTCTGGAAGAGCTGAATGTGAAAGAAGGCGACGTGGTGGAAAAAGGGCAGGTACTGCTCAAGATTGACCCTACGCGCTCTAACGCCAGCTACCAGGAGGCGCTGTCGCGCGTACAGGGGCTGGAAGGCACCGTCGCGCGTCTGCGTTCAGAAGCCTATGGCACGCCGCTTGCGTTCCCGGACAGCATCCGGGGCATCGACTCCATTATTAACGACGAAACTCAAGCCTGGAAAGCGCGCCAGAAAACCCTGAATGAATCTGTCGCCGCCCTCAAGCACAGCCAGAGTCTGGCTGAGGCGGAAGTGAAGCTGTCTGAACCACTGGCCCGTCAGGGGCTGATTTCTGACGTGGAAATTCTGCGCCTTAAGCGTCAGGCCAACGAATTTCGCCTGCAAATTGCCGAACGTACTAACCGCTTTCGGGCTGATGCAAACGGCGAGCTGACCAAAGCCGAAAGTGAACTGGCGCAGGCCGAGCAGGTGCTGGCCGGGCGTAAAGACGTGATGAATCGCACCACGCTCGTGGCACCGCTGCGCGGCACTATTAACAAC
>JALAGK010000598.1 GCA_022712475.1 Enterobacteriaceae bacterium | reverse complement strand
GCCAAGCGTCGCGCTGTGTCAGCATGATGAATTACCCGTTGATCGTTTAGAATTGTTATACCAGCCGCGTGATATCGGTCTCCTGGAGCGCCTGATTGAGGACATTCAGCACGTCTCCCCGCACACGCTTGTCGTGCCACATGTCGTTAGCCTCAGAAACCCCTGGGACTTCGAAGAGGTGTATGGTGCTTTACTTGATTTTTCCAGCCGTTATCCCTTTGATACTGAAAACGAAGAGTATCTGGTGCACATCACCACTGGGACCCACGTAGCACAAATTTGTTGGTTTCTCTTAACGGAAGCGCGCTATCTGCCCGCCAGCCTGTTGCAGACCGGGCCAGGGCAATCAGAAGAGGCCACACCCAAAGGCGTGTACTCCGTTATCGACCTGGATTTAAGTCGTTATGCTACATTAACCAGCCGTTTCCAGCGTCAGCAGCAGAGCTCAGTCTCATTTCTCAAATCAGGTATTGAAACACGCAATCCCACCTTTAACGCCCTCATTGAGCAGATTGAGCGTGTCGCACAGCGCTCCAGTGCGCCCATGTTATTAACCGGGCCGACGGGGGCGGGGAAATCTTTTCTGGCGCAGCGAATCTTTGAATTACGTCAGTCCCGCCATCAAATCAAAGGCAAGTTTGTTGCCGTTAACTGCGCTACGTTACGTGGTGATAATGCTATGTCGACGTTGTTTGGTCACGTCAAAGGGGCTTTCACCGGCGCTCAAGCGGCGCGTACGGGATTATTACGCGAGGCGGACGGCGGTATTCTTTTTCTGGATGAAATTGCGGAGTTAGGGCTTGATGAACAAGCCATGCTGCTGCGAGCCATAGAAGAGAAGCGCTTTTTCCCTTTTGGCGCCGACTGTGAGGTGAGCAGTGATTTTCAACTGATTGCCGGTACCCATCGGGACATGCATAAGTGGGTGAATGAAGGGCGTTTCAGAGAGGATTTATACGCGCGTATCAATATGTGGACATTCAGGCTGCCGGGGCTGGCTGAGCGGCGGGAAGATATTGAACCTAACGTGGATTACGAGCTGCAACGCTTCATGCGTAACCAGCAAAGCCAGGTTCGCTTCGATAAGGATGCGCGGGCGCATTACCTACGTTTTGCTAACTCGGGCGCCGCGACCTGGCGCGGCAATTTTCGTGAGCTTGGGGCCAGCGTGGCGCGCATGGCAACACTGGCAGAAAACGGGCGCATCACCACGGCGCTGGTAGATGAAGAGATAGCCCGCCTGTTGGCTGACGGGCATACAGAAAGTCAGCCGCTTACAGCATTACCGATTAAGCAAGAGGTCGATCTGTTTGATCAAAAGCAACTGGAAACGGTCATTGAGGTATGCCGCCGTTCTGCCTCCTTGTCAGAGGCTGGACGTAGGCTTTTTGCCATTTCCCGGCAACTAAAAAAACAGCCCAATGATGCGGACCGGTTGCGTAAATATCTTCTGCGTTTTGATTTACGCTGGGAGGATATCCGTGGCACGAAGGAATGACTGATTGTGGCCAGGTGAAGTCATCATATTGTCTGGCAACACTGGCTTGTGAGCGCCAATTGGTGCTGCCAGTATTTAGCGAGAAACGTTGTGCGAGTTCTGTAGCGGCGCCTGTTGATGGCACCATTTCACATAAAATAAGGAAGAATTTATGTCTGGTTTCCTGAAGAAACTTTTTGGTCAGAAGAAGAACGCAAGCAGTGAGGATACTGTTGTTCTTGCAGAACCCGAGCTCACTATTGCACGTGCAAATAATGAGTTGCAGTTGCGCACTCAGGCTGCGGTAGATATGTGGGGGCTTGATATTGCGTCATGGAACGTTGATCTTGATGCGGGAACCATAACATTTGTTAACGACGATAAAGGCCTGGTTATCACCGCTCCAGTGCAGGTTATCGGCACGTATGATACTGAAGAGGGGAGTTGGCTATGGGGCTGGGATCATCCCTCTGCTAGTGAAGCTCTGGGTGAGGCCGCTCGGCAAGTTCGGCGTTTTGGTGAGCAATATGGGCTAGAGAACCTCACCAGCCGTAAAGTTTTTGCGTCCATGGATGAGACCTGGGCGTTCACGGCACTTGCCTGTCATCTCAGCAAAAGTGAGGGCGGTTATAGTGGTTTGTCAGGGACAACACGTGTGCTGATGGTTTACGGTCAGGTGACAATAAGTGAAAAAGTCTGACGGGTGTGGATATGAATGAAAACAGTGAGTCATCAGAATCATATTTATAGTGCGCATTTGCTCACAACAGGGAGCTATTTACGCTCCTCTGTCAAATAATGCCTGATTGAATCATGACCGAGGTTCAAGTTAATACAGAACGGCTGAATGCCATGGTCATTGAAATAACAAAAAACCCGCACAAGGCGGGTTAATTTATTATCAGTAGTATTTATCTGCTCAGACGATTGTCTTCATCGCTATTGTAAACGCCACTGATAAAGCGCGCATCTTACAGCGCTACGACATTAGCGGCCGCAGGGCCTTTAGCGCCGTTTTCGATGGTGAAGGAAACCTGCTGGCCTTCATCAAGCGTTTTATAGCTGTCGCTCTGGATTGCAGAGAAATGCACAAATACATCTTTGCTGCCATCGTTCGG
>JALAGK010000597.1 GCA_022712475.1 Enterobacteriaceae bacterium | reverse complement strand
ATATTATTCTGATGGTGGCGCTTTTTTTTGTTTATTAAGGGTGTGAATCAGCATAATATCCCTTCTTAATTGACTGAATTATAGGGAAATGAAGGATTTAATTGCCTGAATAACCTGTAACTTGTTAATCAATCAGACAAAAATAAGGCTGTTCATAAATAGAACAGCACGTTGTGAACATAAAAACATCAACATCACGAATGGGGTTTTCTGAGGATGAAAATACAGGCGATAGCACTTGCTGCGGCCCGTGTGGCACCAGCAATACCGGACATGCAGTCCGGGCCAGTTGCCCGAGGGGGCGACCTGACGGGGCGTAAATGCCGGGTTCTTCAATGGCATGCTGACGACGTAACGTCGACGGCGTCGCACTAACGCACGAAGGTAGCTTATGTCTGAGCAATTCCTCTATTTCTTACAGCAGATGTTTAACGGCGTGACGTTGGGCAGCACCTACGCGCTCATTGCCATCGGCTATACCATGGTCTACGGCATCATCGGCATGATTAACTTCGCCCACGGCGAGGTGTACATGATTGGCAGCTACATCTCATTTATGATTATCGCGGCACTGCTGATGATGGGTATCGATACCAGCTGGCTGCTGGTGGGCGCGGGTTTTATTGGCGCCATCATTATCGCCAGCGCCTATGGCTGGAGCATTGAGCGTGTGGCCTATCGGCCCGTGCGCAGCTCCAAGCGCCTGATTGCCCTGATTTCTGCTATCGGTATGTCAATCTTCCTGCAAAACTACGTCAGCCTTACCGAAGGCTCGCGTGATATCGCGCTGCCAAGCTTGTTCAGCGGCCAGTGGGTTGTGGGCAACAGCGAACATTTCTCTGCTTCCATTACCACTATGCAGCTTGTTATCTGGGTGGTGACGGTGCTGGCGATGCTGGCGCTGACGCTGTTTATCCGTTATTCGCGCATGGGTCGCGCCTGCCGCGCCTGTGCTGAAGACCTGAAAATGGCAAGCCTGTTGGGGATTAATACCGACAGGGTTATCTCACTGACCTTTGTGATTGGTGCGGCGATGGCCGCCGTAGCAGGCGTATTGCTCGGCCAGTTTTATGGTGTGATTAACCCCTATATCGGCTTTATGGCCGGCATGAAGGCCTTTACCGCTGCAGTACTGGGTGGCATTGGTAGTATTCCCGGGGCAATGCTCGGTGGGCTTATTCTCGGTGTGGCCGAAGCGCTGACGTCTGCTTATCTCAGTACGGAGTACAAAGATGTGGTGTCTTTTGCTCTGCTGATTCTGGTATTGCTGGTGATGCCCACCGGGATCCTTGGGCGTCCGGAGGTCGAGAAAGTATGAAGCCTATACATTTTTTCGGCGCGCTGTTCTCAGCCGCGATGTTCTTCGTACTGGCGGCGGTCTTTATGGGCGTGCAGCTGGGTCTGGACGGCACAAAGCTGGTGGTGGGCAGCGCCGCCGCCGTGCGTTGGGAGTGGGTTGCCATTGGTACGGCCGTGGTGTTCTTCTTTCAGTTGATGCGCCCATTTGTGCAAAGCAGCCTCAAACGTGTGTCCGGGCCGACGTTTATTCTGCCCGCTATTGATGGTTCTACGGTTAAGCAGAAGCTGTTCTTGATTGCGCTGCTGGTGCTGGCCGTCGTCTGGCCGTTTATGGTCTCGCGCGGCACGGTGGATATCGCCACGCTGACCATGATTTACATCATTCTTGGCCTTGGGCTTAATGTAGTGGTGGGGCTTTCTGGCCTGCTGGTGCTGGGTTACGGGGGCTTCTATGCCATTGGCGCTTATACCTTTGCGCTCTTAAACCACTATTATGGACTGGGCTTCTGGACCTGCCTGCCGCTGGCGGGCCTGGTGTCGGCCGCAGCAGGTTTCCTGCTCGGCTTTCCGGTGCTGCGCCTGCGCGGTGACTATCTGGCGATTGTGACGCTGGGGTTCGGTGAGATCGTGCGTATCCTGCTTTTGAACAACACCGAAATTACCGGTGGGCCGAACGGCATCAGCCAGATCCCTAAACCGACCCTGTTTGGCCTGGAGTTCAGCCGTACTGCTCGCGAAGGCGGCTGGGATACCTTTAGCAATTTCTTTAACCTCAAATACGATCCGAGCGATCGCGTAATTTTCCTCTATCTGGTGGCGTTGCTGCTGGTGGTCTTCACGCTGTTTGTGATCAACCGCCTGCTGCGCATGCCGCTGGGCCGCGCCTGGGAAGCGCTGCGCGAAGATGAAATCGCCTGCCGTTCGCTGGGCTTAAGCCCGACGCGTATCAAGCTTACAGCCTTTACCATCAGCGCCGCATTTGCCGGTTTTGCGGGCACGTTGTTTGCCGCACGCCAGGGCTTTGTCAGCCCGGAATCTTTTACTTTTGCCGAGTCAGCGTTTGTGCTCGCCATTGTGGTGTTGGGCGGTATGGGCTCACAGTTTGCGGTTATTCTTGCCGCCATTTTGCTGGTGGTGTCGCGCGAGCTGATGCGTGATTTCAATGAATACAGCATGCTGATGCTGGGCGGCCTGATGGTATTGATGATGATCTGGCGTCCACAGGGATTGTTGCCGATGAAGCGCCCACAGCTCGCGCTTAAAAAGGGTGACGCAGAAGGAGAGCAGGCATGAGTCAGCCATTATTGTCGGTAAGCGGTCTGATGATGCGCTTTGGTGGCCTGCTTGCCGTGAACAACGTCGCACTGACGTTGAATGCAGGTGAAATCGTCTCGCTGATTGGGCCAAATGGCGCCGGTAAAACCACGGTGTTTAATTGCCTGACCGGTTTCTACAAGCCCAGCGGCGGCACCATTATGCTTCGCGATAAAGAGCTGGCGGGCCTTTCCGGACAGGAGATAGCCCGGCTTGGCGTGGTTCGCACTTTTCAGCATGTACGCCTGTTTCGTGAAATGACGGTTATTGAAAACCTGCTTGTGGCCCAGCACAAGCAAATGAAAAGCGGGGTCTTTTCCGGGCTTTTGAAAACCCCGGCCTTTCGCCGTAGCCAGGCCGAGGCGCTGGACCGCGCTGGCGTGTGGCTTGAGCGTATCGGGCTTTTAGAGCACGCTAACCGCCAGGCCAGTAACCTTGCTTACGGTCAGCAACGCAGACTGGAGATTGCCCGTTGCATGGTGACACAGCCAGAAATTCTGATGCTCGACGAACCGGCCGCAGGTCTGAACCCGCGCGAAACCAAAGAGCTGGACGAGCTGATTGTTGAGCTGCGCGACCACCACAACACCACTATTTTGCTCATTGAGCATGATATGAAGTTGGTTATGGGCATTTCTGATCGCATTTATGTGGTCAACCAGGGGACGCCGCTTGCCAGCGGCACGCCGGAGCAAATCCGCAATAATCCTGACGTTATCCGTGCCTATCTGGGAGAAGCATAAATGGGAAATGCGATGTTAACCTTCGACCGGGTGAGTGCGCACTACGGCAAAATTCAGGCGCTGCATGAGGTGAGTCTGTACATCAACCAGGGCGAAATTGTCACCCTGATTGGAGCTAACGGTGCGGGTAAAACCACACTGCTTGGCACGTTGTGCGGCGATCCGCGCGCAACCCACGGCTCGATTGTGTTTGATGGTAAAAACATTACCGACTGGGCCACCGCACGTATCATGCGTGAAGCGGTTGCGATTGTACCGGAAGGGCGGCGCGTATTTTCGCGCATGACGGTGGAAGAGAATCTGGCGATGGGCGGCTTTTTTACCGATCGCCATCAGTATCACGAGCGCATCACGTGGGTTTACGATCTCTTCCCGCGCCTGCACGAGCGCCGGGTGCAGCGTGCGGGGACCATGTCTGGAGGGGAGCAACAGATGCTGGCGATTGGCCGCGCGCTGATGAGCAATCCGCGTCTGTTGCTGCTGGATGAACCCTCGCTGGGGCTGGCGCCGATTATCATTCAGCAGATATTCGATACCATCGAACAGCTGCGTGCCGACGGCATGACGATTTTCCTCGTTGAACAAAACGCCAACCAGGCACTGAAGCTTGCTGACCGTGGCTACGTACTGGAAAACGGCCACGTGGTGCTGGAGGACACGGGAGACGCGCTGCTTGCTAATGAAGCGGTGCGCAGTGCGTATCTGGGCGGGTGAGGTAAGGACGACAGCACACTGTCGGTACCTGCACCGCACGCGCTGATTGATAAAACGGTTATGTGACTAAGTGCGTCTCATGAGACGCACTTTTTTTATGCGTTATATCAGTGTGGCGTTATAGACCTACCAGAATTCGCTATTAACCTGAAGCCCATTATTTCGTGTTGATAACAAGAATATATTCTCAGGCTCCGGGAATCTGGTGCCTGTATTGTGCAGCGGACGGGAGAATGGGGTAGTGAGCGCGAAGGTTTCTGGGCGTTATAACGAATGATGTGGCAGTCAAATGTTGGCGGTCAGCGCAAGGTGATGCGCAATACAATATGTGTTAAGAATGGGGTATTGCAGCAGCATGAAAGTACAAATGCCAAAAAGGCGTAATATGTACATTACGCCTTGAGGACTTTTTGGTATAATATTAACTGTTTACTTACCGGAACTAACAATCGGTAAGCGAATTCCCTGGTGTTAAATGCGATTTTCGCAGCCTGGCTATTGTGCCAGGTTTTTTTTACCCAAATGGGTGAAAATGATTATATAGGGCGCTGAAAATAATGTAAGTTGTCTCTGGGGACGGGTTTATACTGTCCCAAAGTACAGGATTTAAACTGGAATCGAAGAATGAGGGGCGTTGATGTTCTCCATATTCAATGAAAATAGAGTGCTGAGTGAAACTTTGCGTGACTACATTGAGCGGAAACTAGAACCTTTCGGATTGCCGGAATACGCTTTTACTGTATTCAGTAAAAAAGACCCGTCTAAGGGATTAATCATATCAAATTATCCGCCAGAGTGGGTACAGACATATCGAGAGAACAACTTCCAGTTTATTGACCCTGTCATACTAACGGGTTTTCGTCGTATCACGCCGTTTGCCTGGGATGAAAACCTGACTTTGATTAGTGATTTAAAATCATCCAAAATATTTGAGCTTTCGAAGAAATATAATAT
>JALAGK010000596.1 GCA_022712475.1 Enterobacteriaceae bacterium | reverse complement strand
TGTGTCTAATCTCCATACGCAATTCTGTGCAGTTAACTTCGTTCTTCATAAGTCATAAGTGATAAGTCATAATTCATAATTCAGAATTCAGAAGTCAGAAGTCAGAAGTCAGAAGTCAGGCTACGGAAAGTGACGGAGAATTCAAGAAGAGTGGGCATAAACATCCCCCGCCGGGCGGCGGGGGAAAAGGGGTTACTTCACTGAATCCATCAGCGCGCCGTAAGCCTGGTTAAAGGCCTGATGCTGCGCCGACAGCGGGCCAATCAGGCTGTTGTACTGGCTCGCCTGCTGGCTGGTTGGGAACTGGATGCCGTCAGCCACAAAGCTTACGCGCGTACCCTGCTGGGCAACAAAATCACCGACCTGCACCAGTTGCTGGGTTAAGGTCTGTGCCGCCGGGATGAGCGGCTGCATGGCATTCGCCGGGCCAGTGACGATTTTCTCATACGCCGCATCAAACGCTTTTTTCAGGTCATCCGGCTGCTTAAGGCTGGAGCGCGTACTGTCAGCCTGCATTTTCGCGCTTTCAATCTGCTGGCTGAGAATACCTAAGCCACCGCTAATCTGACGCAACGGCTCGCGCTGGGTCATATAGTCCTGCGGCACGCGAATCGCGTTAACGCTGTCGACAACCGGTTTAACACCGTTATCCAGCGCCTGATTCAACTGACGAGAGAAGCCATAAAGAATGGCATAGTCAGAGGCAAATGGCCCAAACTGCTTCTTCTGATCTGCTGTCAGGGTGGGCAGACGCTCGCCGCTGCGCATCGCGGTATTTTGCAAAAAGCTGATAAACGCCTTGCGCTGATCGCCTTCTTTATCAAAACAGCCACTCAGGATAACCACCACAAAGAGCGCCATAAACGGCGCAAACCAGCGGGACAAGGACTTACCTGTCACCATCATTTTTACTCCTTTCAACAAGGGACGCACGGCCGTGCTTTAACGCTGACAAGAATAGTCCAACAACGTGTCGCAGGATAGACTCGATACAGATTTTTCGTTGCCGTCAGCATGTTAATGCCGTGTTAATCCAGTCACAAAATTGGCTGTTAATCATACCGCCGGATATATCGTTAATACATTGATTCTAAGGACGTTAACTAACGAAGACGCCGCCATCGCCGCTAAAGAGTACGATTATCGCACACTAACACACGGTGGCAGGATTGCCCGGCTGACCGCGCTCTGCTTTGATTAAAGAGCGATTAACGACACTTTGTGCGTTAATCGCACAATATCACCGCAACCGCACCAGAGCAGGAACGGCCCGATGAATAATACTACTCGCATCGACATTCAGCGCTTCATCAACGATAGCCCCTTTTCCCGCTATCAGTGGCTTATCCTCGCGCTGTGCTTTATTACTGTCGCGATTGATGGCTTTGACACCGCCATTATTGCCTTTATCGCCTCAGACCTGGTGCAGGAATGGGGCGTACAAAAAGCCGATCTGGGCCCCGTAATGAGTGCCGCCCTGGTAGGCCTTGCCGTAGGTGCGCTCACTGCCGGGCCACTGGCTGACCGCATCGGGCGCAAGAAAGTGCTCGTACTATCCATTTTTATCTTTGGCAGTTTTAGCCTGTTGACGGCATTTGCTACCAGTCTAAACTCGCTTGCGCTGCTGCGCTTTCTCACCGGCCTTGGCCTGGGCGCCGCCATGCCAAACGCGGCCACACTAATGTCGGAATACGCGCCTGAACGCAGGCGTGCGCTGCTGGTTAACCTGATGTTTGTGGGCTTCCCGATAGGCTCCTCAATGGGTGGGTTTATCTCCGCCTGGCTGATTCCGCACTTTGGCTGGCAGAGCGTGCTCATTCTGGGCGGCGTGATGCCGCTTATGCTGGCCGCGGTGTTGATTTTTTTGCTGCCTGAATCGGCACGCTTCCTGGTGGTACACAATAAGCCGCAGGCGCAGATAGCTGCCATTCTTAAGCGTATCGCCCCGCTGGCGCAAAATCCGTATTTTGTGCTCAATGAGACCGGCCAGCCCGAGAATGAGGTGAAATCGGCCATTGGCGTGATTTTCTCACCGCGCTATGTGGTCGGTACTGTCATGCTGTGCCTGACCTACTTTATGGGCCTGCTAATTTTCTACATGCTGACCAGCTGGCTGCCGCTACTGATTCGCGAAACCGGTGCCAGCCTGCGCGAAGCCTCTGTTATCACTGCGCTGTTCCCGCTCGGCGGCGGCATCGGTGTGCTGATTATCGGCGCGCTGATGGACCGTCTGAACGCCAATAAAGTCGTCGCCATCGGTTATTTACTGACAGGCGTGTTCGTCTGCCTGATTGGGTTTGCCACCAGCAGCCTGGTGCTGATGGGCATAGCGGTATTTATCGCGGGCACCATCATGAACGGCGCACAGTCATCAATGCCTGCGCTGGCCGCCGGTTTCTACCCCACCCATGGCCGTGCCACAGGGGTTGCCTGGATGCTGGGCATCGGGCGCTTTGGCGGCATTCTCGGCGCATTCAGCGGTGCGTTGCTGCTTGAGCATCAGCTGTCGTTTCGCACTATCTTTATGCTGCTGGCCATTCCAGCGGTGCTGTCCGCGCTGGCGTTAATGATTAAATACCGCGCCAGTCGGCAACCCGACGATCCGCGCCTCGCTAAAGCTGTGCAAAAAGCGTAACTTACTGGCGGCGCTGCCCGCCGCTAATTTTTTAAGAAATATTACCCACACTTTCAGCGTGTTATTGACGCCCCGCCGTAATGAAGCACAATCGGTCACTCTCTTCGCCTGTAAGACTGTTACTTAAGAACTATCCTTAAAACGTAGTACTTTCGCCTATTCTGGCGAGCCGCAAGCGGAAGGGCATCTTTACCGCTTTACTCCTCAGCTGTGTGAAGACATTAAGGAGTTCTCATGGAATTGAACGATCCCGTCTCTGAGTTACTGAATAACCTGGAATATATCGTTTTTAAGAAATCAGAACGCACGGTCGGGCGTACCCATCCCGATACGTTTGCCGAATTTATGGCGCTGCGCAACAGCACAGGGCTTGAAGACAATGAGTTTGCCCAGGTCATGGGCGTGAGCGTCACCACAGTAAGGGAGTGGGCCGAACGCCGCGTCAGGCCGTCTGGCGCAGAGTTGAAGCTGCTGCGTCTGCTACAGGCCAACCCGCGGCTGAGTAAACAGTTAACAGAATGATGTCTTCAGGCGGCACAACCCCAGCAGGCGGTTGTGCCACATTTATTACGCTACATTCTCACCATTACTGGAAATCACTTTCTTATACCATCCAAACGATTCTTTTTTACGCCGTACCAGCGTGCCGCTGCCGTCATCGTTACGATCGACGTGGACAAAACCGTAGCGTTTACTCATCTCGCCGGTTGACGCAGAGACCAGGTCAATGCACCCCCAGGTGGTGTAGCCCATAAGCACCACACCGTCGGCAATCGCCTCGGCCATGGCGTTGATATGCTCACGCAGGTAGCTTATGCGGTAATCGTCATGGATTTGCCCGTTGTGGTCTATCTCATCGTGCGCGCCCAGTCCGTTTTCCACCAGAAACAGCGGCTTCTGGTAGCGGTCATACATCATATTCATGGTGATGCGCAGCCCCAGCGGATCAATGCCCCAGCCCCACTGGCTTTGTTCAATCCACGGATTTTTAAGCGACTTCACCACGTTGGCGGCACTGCTGTTGCCGTCATTCATATCCGCCGAGGCGCAGCGTGAGGCGTAGTAGCTAAATGAGACGAAATCGACGGTATTTTTCAGGATATCGGCGTCTTCTGGCTGCATCTCAACGCTTACGCCCTTCTCAGCGAACAGGCGTGCCGTCCAGGCTGGATAGGCACCGCGCGCCTGTACGTCAATGAAAAACAGGTTTTCCCGGTCCTTTTCCAGCGCCGCCCACACGTCCGCAGGCTTACAGGAATACGGATAAAAATTACCGCCCGCCAGCATGCAGCCCACCTGATTTTGCGCATTCACCTCATGGGCAATTTTTGTGGCTAAGGCGCTGGCAACCAGTTCGTGGTGCGCGGCCTGGTACTTCACCTGTTCGTGGTTTTCGCCTTCCTCAAACGCCAGACCGGCCCCGGAAAACGGGCTGTGCAACAGAATGTTGATTTCATTAAAGGTCAGCCAGTATTTCACCAGCCCGTTAAACGCCTCAAAACAGGTGCGGGCGTAGCGGGTGAAAAACTCAACCATTTTGCGATTGCGCCATGAGCCGTATTCGGTCACAAGGTGCATAGGCACGTCAAAATGGCACAGCGTCACCAGCGGTTCAATGCCGTAGCGTCGGCACTCTTCAAATACCGCGCGATAAAACGCAATGCCCTCCTGATTAGGGGTCAACTCGTCGCCGTTTGGGTACAGGCGGCTCCAGGCAATGGAGGTACGAAACACCTTAAAACCCATTTCCGCCATCAGTGCGATGTCTTCTTTATACCGGTGGTAAAAATCAATCGCTTCATGACTTGGGTAAAATTCATCGTCGCGCAGCGTAAAACGCTTCTCCAGCCCCAGCTTCACCGCCAGGCGCTGTGGACCGTGCGGGATCATATCCACCGTGGTCAGGCCCTTGCCACCTTCAAGATATGCGCCCTCAACCTGGTTGGCCGCCAGTGCCCCACCCCATAAAAACCCCGCAGGGAATCTCGTTTGTGACATCTCTAACCTCTTCAATTTAGGGCTGTACCGCGCGGACCGTGGCCGCTGCGGGCTGTAGCTGTGGCTTTTTGGCCGCCTCTGACGGCTCTGGCGGAATATCTTCAAATCCTAAAATTAGCGTGAGCACAAAGGAAAGCACCACTGCAAGCACCATGACGCCAATCACCCACAGCACGGTGACCGGATTGGCCGGGTCAAAGAACTGCACGCTGGTAAATAGCCCTGGTGATGCCATCGAATGGCTGGCAAGCCCGCCAATGCCTGCAACCGCACCACAAATAAAGCCGCTAATCAGGCTCGCTATTAGCGGGCGTTTGAGCCGTACCGCCACGCCGTAAAGCGCAGGTTCAGAAATACCGGCCACAATGGCCGAGGCCGCCGCGGCGAGCGCCGTCTGGCGCAGCTCCGGGTTTTTAGTGCGTACTGCCACCGCCAGCGACGAACCGCCGAGCGACAGGTTGGCACCAATTTCTGAGGGCATCACCATGCCTTCTTTACCGGTCTCGGCAATGGTCTGGATGATGGTCGGCGTGAACACGCGATGCATACCGGTCATGACCAAAAGCGGCCACAGCGCACCCATAATGGCGACCGATAACCAGCCCAGGTAGCCGTGAATGGTGTATACCAGTGCCGAAATGCCGCTGCCAATCCAGATACCAAGCGGACCAATCAACAGGATCGCAACCGGTGCGGCAACCAGCACAATCAGCATCGGCTTCAGAAAATTTTTGGTCACGGCAGGCGTTATACGGTCAATGGCTTTCTCAATCCACGACAGGATCCAGGTCATACACAACGCCGGGATCACCGTGTAGGTGTATTTGACCGCCGTGACCGGAATATACGCAAACGTCACCACCTCGCCCGCTGCGGCTTTGCTCATGAGCTCAATAAAGCTGGGATGCACCAGCACACCCGCAATGGCGATAGCAAGCGACATGTTGGTTTTGAATTTAATCGCCGCCGACGCCGCTACCATAATGGGCAGGAAGAAGAACGCACCGTCGCCAATCACGTTGAGGATGACCAGCGTCGACGCCCCTTTTTCCAGCACACCGGACATCTCCAGCATCATCGCCAGCAGCTTCACCATTGACCCGCCAATAATCGCCGGGATAAGCGGCGACATGGTGCCAATCAGCGCATCAAGAATGCCTGCGCCAATGCGCCGCAGCGTCAGCTTGCCCTTAATGGGTGCGTTATTCGCCGTCTCCGCCGCCTGATTGGGCAGCAGTTTGAGTACTTCAGCAAAGGCCGCGCCGACAGTATTACCAATTATCACCTGACACTGATTGTCACTTTGCACCACGCCGAGTACGCCGCTCGTCGCCTTAAGTGTGGCAACGTCAGCCTGCTCAGGGTTTACGAGCACAAAGCGCAGGCGCGTCATGCAGTGGGTAACGGCCTCGATATTCTCCGCTCCCCCCAGCGCCTCAATAATGGCAGCACAGGTCGCAGCATAGTTCTTTGGCATGAGTTTGTTTCTTCTCTTGTAGGGATACCACTGCGCAACGCTTGCGCAGACTGTGAGGTTTTAGCGACCCGCGCATGCCGTCTGTCGCGGCTTTATCGCGGCGGGTAGGTCCAAAACAGGAAACCGGTTCCACAAAATCATGAATATATTATTTCCACCTGACAATAAATTCACACCAACCTTGATCCACATTCGTGACACAGATCGCCATTACTGCTTGTGCAGCGCAGGATTAGCTCGCGTGCAACGGCTGAAAAAGCATGGCCGCTGAAGTAAACTGTGCGCAGTTTGGATAAGGCAGGCGAAGTGAAAAGATGACAACCATGCAGGAAGTGGCAAAGCTCGCAGGCGTCTCAAAAGCCACCGTCTCGCGGGTGCTGTCCGGGAAAGGTTATGTGGGTAAAGCGGCTCGCGAACGGGTGTTTAAAGCCATTGAAGAGAGCGGCTATCGCCCGAATCTGTTGGCGCGCCAGCTGGCAACCCAGCAGTCGCAGACAATCGGCCTGGTGATGACCAATACGCTGTATAACGGCAGCTATTTTAGCGAATTACTCGCACAGGCGGCACACATGGCCGAAGACCATGGTCGCCAGCTGCTGCTTGCTGACGGTAAGCATAGCGCCGCCCAGGAGCGAGAAGCCATTGAATTTCTGCTCGATTTACGCTGTGACGCCCTGGTTATTTATCCGCGTTTTCTCAGCGCTGATGAACTCGACGAGATTGTGATGAGCCACCGCCAACCGATTATGGTGCTCAACCGCAGGCTGCGTAAAAACGTCAGCCACTGCATTTTTGCCGACCATCGCGCCGCAAGTCAGGCGGCGGTGGAACAACTCATCAGGCGCGGCCATCGTGATATCGCGTTTATCACTGGTGCTCAGGGCTCGCCTACCGCTATCGAGCGTTTATCGGGCTACAAAGACGCGCTGGCAAAACAGGCTATTGCGCTCAACGACGCGCTAATTGTTGAAGGGAAATGGACGCCAGAGAGCGGTGCCGAGGCTGTAACGCAGCTCCTGGACAACGGTGCGTCGTTCAGTGCACTGGTTGCCAGCAATGACAATATGGCAACAGGCGCCATCAAGCGCCTGCACGACGCCGGGTTTGCGCTACCAGAGCAGGTATCGGTGATAGGCTTTGACGACATTCCTGTCGCGCCGTTTACCGTGCCGTCGCTCTCCAGCGTGAAAGTGCCCGTGAGCGATATGGTGAAAGACACCATTAACAAGCTGCTGTTTATGCTTGATGGCGGGGCGTTCAACGCAAGCAGCGCGTTTACGGGCGAGCTTATTTTACGTGAGTCGGTGGCAAACGGCCCTTTTTACACAAAATAAAGCACATCAATTCACACAAAAATGCCGCCATTTTTCATGAAAAGCCAGAAATAAGCTAAATTTTACTCAAGGCGCACTCAGACACAGGCAATAAAAAACGGCTCCAAAGGGAGCCGTTTTTACATGCACAACGCTACGGTTACTGCAGCAGCGAGATATCCGCAGCCTGCAGGAACAGTTCACGCAGGTTTGCCAGCAGCGTCAGACGGTTGATACGCAGGTCTTTGTCGTCAGCGTTGACCATCACCTTGTCAAAGAACTCATCCACCGGCTCGCGCAGGTTCGCCAGCTCCACCAGCGCTTCCTGGTAGCGACCTTCGGCGTAGTACGGCGCCAGCTTGTCGCGCAGCGCAGTCACCTGCATAGCCAGGCGAATCTCCTCGTTCTCTTTCAGCACAGAAGCCTGAACACGGTCATTCAGCTGCTCGCTGGATTTAGCAAGAATGTTGGACACACGCTTGTTGGCCGCTGCCAGCGCGGCCGCAGCCTCCAGCGTGCGGAAGTGGGTGACCGCCTTCACGCGCGCGTCAAAGTCCGCCGGGCGGGTCGGACGACGTGCCAGCACCGCCTGGATGGTATCCACGGCGTGGCCTTCTTCCTGATACCAGGCGCGGAAGCGACCCAGCATAAAGTCGATAACATCGTCGATAACGTTGCCGTTGGTGAGCTTGTCACCGTACAGGCGCACCGCTTCCGCAGTCAGCGTCTGCAAGTCGAGCGGCAGGTTCTTCTCAACGATAATACGCAGCACGCCGAGCGCAGCACGGCGCAGCGCAAACGGGTCTTTGTCGCCCTTCGGATGCTGACCAATGCCGAAGATGCCCGCCAGGGTATCCATTTTATCGGCAATCGCCACCGCACAGGAAACCAGGCTTGACGGCAGTTCGTCACCGGCAAAACGCGGCATGTACTGCTCGTTAAGCGCCAGCGCCACATCTTCAGCTTCGCCGTCATGACGCGCATAGTGCATGCCCATCACGCCCTGGGTGTCGGTGAACTCAAACACCATGTTGGTCATGAGATCGCACTTAGACAGCAGACCCGCGCGCGTCGCATGGTTCACGTCCGCGCCAATTTCACGCGCAATCCAGCCGGACAACGCTTCAATGCGGTCAGTTTTATCGCGCAGCGTACCCAGCTGCTGCTGGAACAACACGGTTTGCAGGCGTGGTAGATTGTCTTCCAGGCGCTTTTTGCGGTCGGTGTTAAAGAAGAACTCGGCGTCGGCCAGGCGCGGGCGCACTACCTTCTCGTTACCAGAGATGATCTGCTGCGGGTCTTTGGAGTCAATGTTGGCCACAAAGATAAAGTTCGGCAGCAGTTTGCCGTCATTACCATACACCGGGAAGTATTTCTGGTCGCCCTTCATGGTGTAAACCAGCGCTTCGGCAGGCACAGCGAGGAATTTCTCTTCAAATTTCGCCGTCAGCACGACCGGCCATTCCACCAGCGAGGTCACTTCTTCAAGCAGGCTATCGCTGAGATCGGCTTTGCCGCCAATCTGACGCGCTGCCGCTTCGGCTTGCGCTTTGATCTGGGCCTTACGCGCCTCGTAGTCAGCCATCACTTTGCCGCGCTCCAGCAGAATCTGCGGATACTGGTCAGCGTTATCGATGGTAAAAGACGGCTCGCCCATAAAGCGATGACCACGAATCACGCGGTCAGACGCAATACCCAGCACGGTGGCAGGGAGCAACTTGTCGCCCAGCAACAATGTGACGGTGTGAACCGGACGCACAAAGTGCACGTCGGAGGCACCCCAGCGCATCAGTTTTGGAATTGGCAGTTTTGCCAGCGCGCGGCTGACCATTTCTGGCAGCAGCGTTTCACTGCTTTCGCCCTGGACGTTGGCGCGGTAGAGCAGCCACTCGCCTTTGTCGGTGACCATGCGCTCGGCCTGGTCCACGGTGATGCCGCAGCCGCGCGCCCAGCCTTCGGCCGCTTTACTCGGATTGCCATCGGCATCAAACGCCTGGGCGATAGCCGGACCGCGTTTTTCCACCACGCGATCGGGCTGCGCGGCGGCGAGTTGCGCCACTTTCAGCGCCAGGCGGCGCGGCGCGGCAAACCACTGTACGTCGCCGTGGGCAATGCCCGCGCCGTCCAGTTCAGCGGTAACGTTAGCAGCAAAGGATTCAGCCAGGCTGCGCAGTGCTTTCGGTGGCAGCTCTTCAGTGCCAATCTCCACCAAAAAAGTATTCTCAGACATGGCGGCCTCTTACTTCTTATTGTTGTTGCACATCGGGAAGCCCAGCGCCTCACGGGAGGCGTAGTAGGCTTCGGCCACGGCTTTGGTCAGCGTACGAATGCGCAGAATGTAGCGCTGGCGTTCGGTCACAGAAATGGCTTTGCGGGCATCGAGCAGGTTAAAGCTGTGCGCCGCCTTCAAAATACGCTCATAGGCCGGCAGCGGCAGCGGTTTTTCCAGCGCCAGCAGCTGCTGGGCTTCTTTCTCGTACTGCTCAAAGCAGGTGAACAGGAAGTCCACGTCGGCGTATTCAAAGTTGTAGGTCGACTGCTCCACTTCGTTCTGGTGAAACACGTCGCCATAAGTGGTTTTACCCAGCGGGCCATCGCTCCAGACCAAATCGTAAACGCTGTCCACACCCTGAATGTACATCGCCAGGCGCTCAAGGCCGTAAGTGATTTCGCCGGTCACCGGCTTACACTCAAGGCCACCTACCTGCTGGAAGTAGGTAAACTGCGTCACTTCCATGCCGTTGAGCCATACTTCCCAGCCAAGACCCCAGGCACCCAGCGTTGGGTTTTCCCAGTTGTCTTCAACAAAGCGGATATCGTGAATGGTCGGGTCCAGACCCAGCTCTTTCAGTGAACCGAGATACAGCTCCTGAATGTTGTCCGGCGACGGCTTGATAACCACCTGGAACTGGTAGTAATGCTGTAAACGGTTCGGGTTTTCGCCGTAGCGGCCATCGGTCGGGCGGCGTGAAGGCTGAACATAAGCAGCGGCCATTGGCTCAGGGCCAAGCGCACGCAGGCAGGTCATGGGATGAGAGGTGCCTGCGCCGACTTCCATGTCCAGAGGTTGAACAATGGTGCAGCCCTGGCGAGCCCAGTAATCCTGTAAGGTCAGGATCAGGCCCTGGAAGGTCTTTGTATCAAACTTTTGCATAATAGTTTCGTGTGCGATACGCGCAATATCATTACGGAAACGGCCAGTATACCCGCACAAAGGCAGATATACAGCCAGAAAAGGCAGCTAATTTTGCCGAAACATCAGCCAGAAAAGCCACCTGCCTTTAGCGCATGGACAAGTGCAGGAACTGCCCTTCGGGGTCAAAGGTGCAGGTAAAACCTTCCTCGCGCCCGGTGCGCCCTGGCATTTCATAGCTGCCCTGAAACGCCTCGAATCCTTGCACCTGAATCAGGCGAACCTCGGTGTTATAGCGCCGCGCCGCCTCATCTTTGCATGTCTGTTCCATCGTCAGCGTGCGCGCCGCGCTCATGGGCGTTTTTTGCGCAACCCTGTGCGGTGTATCTTGCTCCTGGGCCGTGCAGCCTGCCAGCGCAACACTGCCCAGCGCCAGTATTGCTATCATCATGTGTTTCATCACGTTGTATACCCGCTACCATCATTATTGTTTTTTAAGCACCCGCTTTTACGCCCAATGCCTGAATAGTGAAGCGTATTTTGTGAAAGCGGTCAAAACTCGGACTGGCCCGAGTGCCTTACGTACCGCCCAACCGTCACACTGGTTGTCGGTAAAAAGAGTACAGAGGAACTGATGCAGCAAAAAATTAACTGGATAGATAATCTGCGCGGGATAGCCTGTCTGATGGTCATTACCATCCACACCACCACCTGGTACATCAATAACGCTAACAGCATCAATATGCCGAGCTGGATGTTTGCCAATATTCTCGACTCCGCCTCCCGCGTCTGCGTTCCCGTATTTTTTATGATTTCCGGTTATTTGTTCTTTGGCGAACGCAGCGCCAGGGGGCGACATTTTTTGCGCATCGGCCTGTGTAGTGGGTTCTACAGCGCCGTTGCGCTGCTTTACATATGGCTTTTTACGCCC
>JALAGK010000009.1 GCA_022712475.1 Enterobacteriaceae bacterium | reverse complement strand
GGCTTGTGTTCTGGCCGTATCCGCAGGTTCTGCATTTGCAGGTGACGTTACCGTTTCTGGCGGCTACGCACAGGGCGATATGCAGGGCGTTATTAACAAAGCTAACGGCTTCAACCTGAAGTACCGTTACGAGTTCGATAACAACCCGGTTGGCGTTATCGGCTCTTTCACCTACATCGAAAAAGACGATACCCGCAGCGATGGTATTTATAACAAAGGCCAGTACTATGGTCTGACCGCTGGTCCGGCTGTTCGTCTGGCTGACTGGGTGAGCCTGTACGGTGTTGTAGGTGTTGGCTATGGTAAATTCCAGAACACCGCTGACTACCGTTACAACAATAACACCAGCGATTATGGCTTCTCTTACGGTGCTGGTGTTCAGTTCAACCCGATTCAGGACGTTGCTCTGGACTTCTCTTATGAGCAGAGCCGCATCCGTAGCGTTGACGTTGGCACCTGGATCGCAGGTGTTGGTTACCGCTTCTAATTCTCCTTACGGAGAAAGAAAAAATCCGCCTTCGGGCGGATTTTTTTTATTCTGCTTTGAGCTAATGAATCTGTTCTGGGGTAGCTAAAAAGAAGCCAACGTGAGAAGCGTGCCGGATAAGGCACAACGCGTTTTAGCGCTTAGCGTTATTATTATTGGTTTTTGTGTTCATCAGGTCGCACAGCATACTCAATAACTGCAGGCGTACCTTCAGGGGAGATTGTGTAAACACGCGCAAGCACCTCTTCACTTCATTCATTGTGACCTCCTCATACCCGATTCATCGGTAAATCCTTTCACCGATTGACTACATCACATACAGATATAGCACAGGCTATATTATATGGCTAGTGCTATATCCCGGCATTTGCGTTTATTTTTTGTGCCGGGGCAGGCATGGTTTACAATAGAGCAGATTTTTTAAACCGAACGGTTCCAGGAGAAGTGAATGAGTCCTCACGCAGGTAAGCCAGGCAGTCCAAAGAAGACGAAACTGTTAAACGTGGAAGAGCACGTTGAGGGTTTCCGTCAGGTGCGTGAGGCCCACCGCCGTGAGTTGATTGATGACTATGTGGAGCTGATTGACGATTTAATTCGTGAGGTCGGTGAGGCACGTCAGGTGGATATGGCCGCGCGGCTGGGGGTTTCCCAGCCGACGGTGGCGAAAATGCTTAAACGTCTGGCAGGCGTTGGGTTGATAGAGCAAATCCCGTGGCGCGGCGTGTTTCTCACACCTGAAGGCGAGAAGCTGGCGCGTGAGAGCCGCGAGCGTCATGAAATTGTTGAGCACTTCCTGCTCGTTCTGGGGATAAGTCCTGAAATTGCCAGGCGTGACGCTGAGGGCATGGAGCATCACGTCAGCGTTGAAACGCTGGAGGCATTTCGTAAATTCTGTGAAACACACGGGTAAATCCAATCTTCCTCACGGCTATTCAGCCGTAAAAAAGCCCGCATTCAGCGGGCTTTGTCATTTATGACGTATGCTTAGTTCAGACGTACCGGCATCCCGGAGCGACTTTCAATCGACTGCTGCAACACATTCTGATCGACATCCGCTTGTTCGGTGACAGCTTTCACGCCTTTGGTCAGCGTAATCGGCACAATTTCGTGGCCGTTAATCTGCGCTTCTGTAGTAGAGAGCGGATTATGCACCTCGATATAGCGGCTACCATCAGGTTCAGTGGTCGCTTTAACCGGCTCATCAATGAACTGCACGCGCGTACCTACCGGCACCTGTTCGAACAGGAACTTAATGTCTTCGTTACGCAGACGCACACAGCCGTGGCTCACGCGTAAACCGATGCCGAAGTTGGCGTTAGTCCCATGTATCGCGTACAAGCGGCCGATATAAAGCGCGTACAGGCCCATCGGGTTATCCGGGCCCGCGGGTACTACTGCGGGCAACGGCTCGCCGCGCGCAGCATATTCCGCATGCATTTTCGCCGTAGGCGTCCAGGTCGGGTTGGCACGTTTGCGTTCCACTTTGGTGGTCCAGTTAATCGGCGTATCGCGACCCAGTTCACCAATGCCGATAGGCAACACGATAACGGTGTTGGTACCTTTCGGGTAGTAGTACAAACGCATTTCGGCGCTGTTAATCACAATCCCTTCATGTACAGTATCCGGCAGGATCAGTTGCTGAGGGATGTTAAGGATGGTACCGGCTTTTGGCAGGTACGGGTCTACACCCGGGTTTGCCTCCAGCATGTTGGAAAGCCCCATCTGGTATTGCGCTGCAAAATATTCCAGAGGCTGCTTACTGTCCACAGGGACGGTAATAACCTGGTTTTGTCCGACCAGACGGCTACCGTCTGTGGGCAGCGGATAGGTCACAGCTGATGCAGTTTTACAAAAACCGATGACGGTAAAAGCTGCCAGTAAAAGCGTACGTAATTTCATAGTTATGTCGTTATGTCGCGTAAATGTTATATGCCATTCAGGCCGTGTGGTTTAACAACCGGTGCCAGTGCCGGGTGCGCATTATATGTGCATTCAGGGCAACAGTGAATTCGGATGTGTATGAAATCTGACTTTTTCATATGTGTTTATTTTAGACGTTATTTTACCCAGGCGACCTCCCAGCGCATTTATGGCATAATTAGACGTTTATCACACTCTAGATTCGGGGCAGAGCCTTGTTAGTATCCAGTAACGTAACCATGCAGTTCGGCAGTAAGCCGCTATTTGAAAACATCTCCGTGAAGTTTGGCGGCGGCAATCGCTATGGTCTGATTGGCGCCAACGGTAGCGGCAAATCAACCTTTATGAAAATTCTGGGCGGCGATCTGGAACCGACGCTCGGTAACGTGTCGCTCGATCCGAACGAACGTATCGGTAAGCTGCGTCAGGATCAGTTTGCCTTTGAACAGTATTCCGTACTGGATACGGTCATTATGGGCCATGGCGAGCTGTGGGAGGTCAAGCAGGAGCGCGACCGCATCTACGCATTAGCGGAGATGAGCGAGGAAGATGGCTACAAGGTTGCCGATCTGGAAGTGAAATATGGCGAAATGGACGGCTACTCTGCTGAATCCCGCGCCGGGGAACTGCTGCTGGGGGTGGGCATTCCGCTGGAACAGCACTATGGCCCGATGAGCGAAGTGGCTCCTGGCTGGAAGCTGCGTGTGCTGTTGGCCCAGGCGCTGTTCTCAAACCCGGATATTCTGCTGCTCGACGAACCGACCAACAACCTGGACATTGATACCATCCGTTGGCTGGAGCAGGTGCTGAACGAGCGTAACAGTACCATGATAATTATCTCGCATGACCGTCACTTTCTGAACATGGTGTGCACGCACATGGCG
>JALAGK010000595.1 GCA_022712475.1 Enterobacteriaceae bacterium | reverse complement strand
GCTACCAGGTGCCCTTTGGCGGGCGTGAAATGCCGATGCCCTACGGCTGGGGCACCGGCGGCATCCAGATTACCGCCAGCGTCATTGGCGAAAGCGACGTGCTCAAGGTTATCGACCAGGGCGCGGATGACACCACCAACGCCGTCTCCATTCGCAGCTTCTTTCAGCGCGTCACCGGTGTTGCCACCACTGAATCCACCGCCGAGGCAACGCTGATTCAAACCCGCCACCGCATCCCGGAAACGCCGCTGGGTGAAGATCAGATTTTGATTTACCAGGTGCCTATCCCGGAGCCGCTGCGCTTTATCGAGCCGCGCGAAACCGAAACCCGCACCATGCATGCACTGGAAGAGTACGGCGTGATGCAGGTGAAGTTGTATGAAGACATCGCCCGCTTCGGCCACATCGCCACCACCTACGCCTACCCGGTGAAGGTCAACGGGCGCTACGTGATGGACCCGTCACCCATCCCGAAATTTGATAACCCGAAAATGGACCATATGCCTGCGCTACAGCTGTTTGGCGCCGGGCGCGAGAAACGCATTTACGCCGTGCCGCCCTACACCCGCGTTGAAAGCCTCGACTTTGAAGACCATCCGTTTCGTATCCAGGAATGGGACGAACCGTGCGCCATCTGCGGCTCACACAACAGCTATCTCGACGAAGTGGTGCTCGACGACCAGGGCAACCGCATGTTCGTCTGCTCCGACACCGATTTTTGCCGCCAGAACAGCGAGGCTGCCCATTCATGAAACCCCTGCTTTCGGTTAACAACCTGACCCATCTGTACGCGCCGGGCAAAGGCTTTAGCGACGTCAGCTTTGAACTGTGGCCTGGCGAAGTGCTGGGGATTGTCGGTGAATCCGGCTCAGGTAAAACCACGCTGCTGAAATCCATCTCCGCGCGTCTGGCGCCGCAGCAGGGCGAGGTTATCTATGCCGATGACTCGCTGTATGCCATGAGCGAAGGCGAGCGCCGCCGCCTGCTGCGTACTGAGTGGGGCGTGGTACACCAGCATCCGCTCGACGGCCTGCGCCCACGTGTCTCGGCGGGCGGCAACATCGGTGAACGCCTGATGGCTACCGGCGCGCGTCACTACGGCAATATCCGCGCCACGGCGCAGCACTGGCTGGAGCAGGTGGAAATCCCCGCCTCACGCATCGACGACCTGCCCATCACCTTCTCTGGCGGTATGCAGCAGCGCCTGCAAATCGCCCGTAATCTGGTTACGCACCCGAAGCTGGTGTTTATGGATGAACCGACCGGCGGACTGGATGTGTCAGTACAGGCGCGTCTGCTGGACCTGCTGCGCGGGCTGGTGGTGGAGCTAAACCTGGCTGTGGTGATTGTCACCCACGATTTGGGCGTGGCGCGCCTGCTGGCTGACCGCCTGCTGGTGATGAAGCAAGGCCAGGTGGTGGAAAGTGGGCTGACCGACCGGGTGCTCGACGATCCGCATCATCCGTATACCCAGCTACTGGTTTCTTCGGTTCTGCAAAATTAAGGGCGCGCTATGAGCATTTCTGTACGGGTGGAAAACCTGAGTAAAACCTTCGTACTGCATCACCAGAACGGTGTGCAATTACCGGTGCTGAAAAATGCCTCGCTCCAGGTCAACGCTGGGGAATGCGTGGTGCTACACGGCCATTCCGGCAGCGGTAAGTCGACGCTGCTGCGCTCGCTGTACGCCAACTACCTGCCGGACACCGGGCATATCTGGATTAAACATAACGATGACTGGGTCGATTTGGCCCAGGCACCGGCGCGCGACGTACTGGCAGTGCGCCGCAGCACGCTGGGCTGGGTAAGCCAGTTTCTGCGCGTAATTCCGCGCATTTGCGCACTCGACGTCGTGATGCAGCCGCTGCTGGACCTCGGTGTGCCGCGCGACACCTGCGTCGAGCGCGCAAGCGCCCTCCTCACTCGCCTGAACGTGCCGGAGCGCCTGTGGCATCTGGCGCCGTCCACCTTCTCCGGCGGCGAGCAGCAGCGCGTAAACATCGCCCGCGGTTTTGTGGTGGATTACCCGGTGCTGCTGCTCGATGAGCCCACCGCCTCGCTGGATGCCGCCAACAGCGCCGCCGTGGTCGCACTCATTAACGAGGCCAAAGCACGCGGAGCGGCGGTGATTGGCATTTTCCACGATGAAGCGGTACGCAACCAGGTTGCCGACCGTCTGCACCACATGCAGGCCATAGAGGAAATAGCATGATTATCAACAATGTGAATCTGGTGCTGGAAGATGAGGTGGTGCACGGCTCGCTGGAAATGGAAGACGGCGTGATTCGCAGCTTTGCCACTGCCCGCAGCCAGCTGCCGCAGGCGCTGGACGGCGAAAACGGCTGGCTGTTGCCAGGGCTGATTGAGCTTCACACCGACAACATGGACAAGTTTTTTACCCCGCGCCCAAAAGTAGACTGGCCGGCGCATTCAGCCATGAGCAGCCACGACGCGCTGATGGTCGCCAGCGGCATCACCACGGTGCTTGATGCCGTCGCACTTGGCGACGTGCGTGACGGCGGCGACCGGCTGGAAAACCTCGAGAAAATGATTGGCGCCATTGAGCACAGCGAGCGCCTTGGCGTAAACCGTGCCGAGCACCGCCTGCATCTGCGCTGCGAGCTGCCACATCACTCCACGCTGGGGCTGTTTCGCGAATTAGTCGAGCGCGGGCGTGTGTCGCTGGTCTCACTCATGGACCATTCGCCAGGCCAGCGCCAGTTCGCCAACCTTGAGCAGTACCGTATCTATTATCAGGGCAAATACCAGCTCAGCGATGCCGACATGGCGCGCTTCGAAGAAGAGCAATTGGCCCTGGCCGCCCGCTGGTCGCAGCCTAACCGCCAGGCCATCGCCGCCGAATGTCGCAAGCGCGGCATTGCGCTCGCCAGTCATGACGACGCCACCGCCGCTCACGTGGACGAGTCCCACAGTATTGGCAGCGTCATTGCCGAATTCCCCACCACCTTTGAAGCCGCGAAGGCCTCGCGCGAGCGTGGGCTGCATGTGCTGATGGGCGCGCCCAATATCGTGCGCGGTGGCTCACACTCGGGCAACGTGGCCGCCCACAGTCTGGCGCAGGACGGACTGCTGGATATCCTGTCGTCCGACTACTATCCGGCAAGCCTGCTGGATGCCGCCTTTCGCGTCGCGGCTGACGAGCGCAACCGCTATAGCCTGCCGCAGGCGATTCATTTGGTCACGCGCAACCCGGCGCGTGCGCTGGGGCTTAACGACCGCGGCGTGCTGGCAGAAGGCAAACGTGCAGACCTGGTGCTGGCGCGTAAGGTCGGTGAGCACATGCACGTTGGCCGTGTATGGCGTGAAGGGAGACAGGTGTTCTGATGAACCGGATTATCTGGCTAATCGGCCCTTCAGGGGCAGGCAAGGACAGCCTGCTCACGGCACTGCGCCAGCAGCAGGAGCAGCAGCTTCTGGTGGCCCATCGCTATATCACCCGCCCGTGCGATGCGGGTGGCGAAAACCATGTCGCGCTTAGCGACGACGAGTTCTGTCAACGAGCACGGCGCGGGCTGTTTGCGCTCGACTGGGAGGCCAACGGCTGGCGCTATGGGATTGGCATTGAGCTGGATTTGTGGCTGGCCTCAGGATTTGACGTGGTGGTTAACGGCTCGCGTGCGCATCTGGCGCAGGCACAGGAACGCTACGGTCCACGGCTGGTGCCCATCGTGGTGCAGGTATCGCCGCAGGTGCTGGAACAACGCCTCATTGCCCGTGGGCGTGAGAATGGTGAGCAGATAGCCCAGCGCCTGGCGCGCGCCGCGCGCTATGATAGCGCTACCCGTCACTGCCGCGTGCTCAATAACGACGGCAGTTTACAACAGTCCGTCAGCAGGCTACTGGCGCTTATCCGCGAGCCTGCCCCCCTCGGTGCAAAGGAGCATCATCATGTCTGTTGAAATACGTCGCGCCACGCTGAACGACGCTAACGCCGTGTACGCCTTACTCTGCGAACTCAAGCAAAAAGACTTCGATCGTGACGCGTTCCAGAAAGGATTTGCCGCAAACCTGCAAAACCCGCATTTTCACTGCCAACTGGCTCTGGGCGACGGTCAGCCGCTGGGGCTTATTACGCTGCATTTGCAGTTCCACCTGCATCACGTGAACTGGATAGCTGAGATTCAGGAGCTGGTGGTCATGCCACACGCGCGCGGGCTTGGCGTAGGGAAACAGCTGCTGAAATGGGCTGAAGGTGAAGCCACGCGCGCGGGCGCAGAAATGATCGAGCTTTCAACCAGCACCGGGCGCCTGGATGCGCACCGCTTTTACGAGCGTGAAGGCTACCTGCCAAGCCACTTGCGTTTTACCAAAGCACTGTCGGGGGCATCTTGAGCCTGACACTGACCTTTACCGGCACCGGAGGCGCACAGCAGGTACCTGCCTTTGGCTGCCACTGTCGCGCCTGCGAACGCGCCCGTAATCATGCCTCATGGCGACGCGGGCCATGTAGCGCGGTACTGGAATCTGCCGGCGCAGTAACGCTGCTCGACGCGGGCCTGCCAGACCTGATGGAACGTTTTGCGCCAGGCAGTTTTCGCCAGATTTTACTTACCCATTACCATATGGACCACGTTCAGGGACTGTTCCCGCTGCGTTGGGGCGTGG
>JALAGK010000594.1 GCA_022712475.1 Enterobacteriaceae bacterium | reverse complement strand
TGACGTGAGAGATTTCGTGCGCCACCACCGAGGCAAGCTGGCTTTCATTGTCGGCGTAACGGAACAGTGCCGAATGCAGTACGACGTGGCCACCAAAAAAGGCAAAGGCGTTAATTTCGTCGTTGTTGATTAAATGGAAGAAAAAGGGCGTACGCACCGAATCTGCATGGTTGACCAAGCGCATGCCGAGCTGATTGATGTACTGATTAAGCAGTGGATCGTTGATGAGCGGAGCGCTGGCGCGCAGTTGGCGAATATAAAAGTCGCCCATCTGATTTTCCTGGCCTATCGAGAGCGTACTGGCGGCGGTAGTGCCGATATCCGGCAGGCTGTCGAATGCATCTGCCAGCACTGGCGTGCTCTGCCCGGCAATCAGCGTAGTGATGAGGGTCGCAACCAGCGTTTTTCGCAACTGCCTGAACATAGCCTCGTTTCCTTTATTTTGTCATCTTTCCGGGATAAGCCAAAGACGGCAGGGTTCAACTCGTCGGCAACCGGAGTGTAGCCGGGGTAACGGCGTGAATAAAGCCCCCGGTGTGGCTTTCTGACAACAGAGTTTGTCCATAGTGCCAGTAAAAAACCGAGCGCGAGGCCCGGTGTGATGATAACCACGTAAAACGGCTGGCGAAGGCGCTAGCGAAACACGGAGATGGCTTCGGCAAGTCGTTCTGCCTGGTAGTTCATCTGGCCGGAAGCGACAGCGTTTTCCTGTACGCGCTCGGCGTTCTGGTGAGTAATGGTGTCCAGTTCCTGCACCGCCTGGCTCACCTGCGCCAGTGCGTGCGCCTGCTCGGCGGTAGCGTTACTGATATCGGCAATTAACTGCGTAACGTGCTGAATACGCTCGACGATTTCGTCCATTTTACAGCATGCGCCTTTCACTTCTTCGCTGCCGGTTTTCACCTGCGTGCCGCTGGTTTCTATAAGATGTTTTATGTCGCAAGCTGCACTGGCGCTGCGCTGAGCCAGATGACGTACTTCGCCGGCGACCACTGCAAAGCCTCTTCCCTGCTCGCCAGCTCGCGCCGCTTCCACGGCAGCGTTCAGCGCCAGAATATTGGTTTGAAACGCAATGCCGTCAATGATGCTGGTAATATTGGTTATCTGTTTGGAGCTTTCAGTGATGGCGGCCATGATTTCAGCCATATTAATCATGACCTGGCCGCCTCCGGCGGCGGCTTTGCTGGTTTCACGTGACAGACTGTCCACTTCGCTCGCCTTGTCGGTATTACTTTGCACGGTTTTCATCATTTCATGCATCGCCGCCGCCGTTTGCTCGACGTTGCTGGCAGCCCGGTTGGTACGCTGGCTGAGTTCGTCGTTGGTTGCACGCAAGGTGTCGGAGGTTTTTAGCACGTTCAGCGCCTGGGCGCTGACATCATCAACCAGCCAGCGGAACATCAGACCAAGCTGGCTGACGGCTCTGAGCGTCATGCCGATTTCATCTACACGGTCCATGTGTTCAATACGCGAGTAATCGCCAGTGACAACCGCCAGCGCCTGTTTGCGCAGTCGCTCTACCGGACGGGTTATCTGGGCTTCAAGGAACAGATTAATAAGGAAAACAAACAGCGCCATTAAGGCGGTGAACAGCGCGTTGGTGCTGGTGTCTACGCCCAGCACGTTACCCGCCAGCGCACAAAGAGGCACAAGCATGAAGAGTGCGCCGCGCAAGCGCCAGCGCAGAGGTAGCGTTTTAAGTATCGTCAGCCCTCGCATAAAACCAGTGCGAACCACCACGCCTTTAAAGAAATCGCGTCCTTTCTTATCCCCTTCTCGAAACGCCTTGTACAGTTGCTCAGCTGCCTTGATTTCCTCCGGTGCAGGGCGTGCGCGTACCGACATATACCCTTTGATTTTCCCCTGACGGATAACCGGTACAGCGTTAGCACGTACCCAGTAGTGATCGCCATTTTTGCGCCGGTTTTTGACAAGCCCGGTCCACGGTTCTCCTTGCTTGAGGGTATACCACATGTCACGAAACGCCTCTTTGGGCATATCCGGGTGACGCACAATGTTATGTGGCTGACCTGTCAGTTCTTCTTGCGTGAAGCCGCTGATATTAATGAAAGTATCGTTGGCATAGTTGATGTGGCTTTCCTGGTCGGTGGTAGACATCAGTGTGGCATTTTCATCAAACACAAATTCGTGATGCGTTACCGGACGTTCCTTTTTCATCGGCCTGCTCCTGCACAAAAGTGATAACAAAATTATCGGCAGGAAGATAAAAAACTTTAGTAATTTCATGGTGTTAAATTTGTGATGGGAGTCTTGTTTTCTTATCAGGCAGGCAGGAATTTAGTGGCTAAGATCACAAACAGAACGGGAACAGGGCAATAAAAACGAAGTGCTTGTCGCAACATTTCGCTACAATTCGCGCCGTACATATCCTCCCAAAAAGGCTGGAAAGAAAAACTATGCTTGAGATGTTGTTACAGTGGTATCGTCGTCGCTTCAGCGACCCGGAGGCCATCGCGTTACTGGTGATTCTGGTGGCTGGGTTTTGCATTTTGTTTTTCTTCTCCGGTCTGCTGGCGCCGTTGCTGGTGGCACTGGTGCTGGCCTATTTGCTGGAGTGGCCTACCGTGCGCCTTGAGCGCATTGGCTGTTCTCGCACCTGGGCGACCAGTATTGTGCTGGTGTTGTTTGTCGGCATTTTGTTATTGCTGGCATTTGTGGTCGCCCCGGTGGCCTGGCAGCAGGGCATCTACCTTATTCGCGATATGCCGAGCATGTTTAACCGCCTGACGGAGTTTGCCGCGACACTGCCGCGCCGCTATCCGGCGCTGGTGGATGCAGGCATTCTGGACGCGATGGCTGAAAACGCACGGGCACGTATGACGACCATGGGCGAGTCGGTTGTGAAATACTCCGTTGCCTCGCTGGTCGGGCTGTTTACGCTGGCGATTTACCTGATTCTGGTGCCGCTGATGGTCTTTTTCCTGGTAAAGGACAAAGAGCAGATGCTTAATGCTGTGCGCCGCGTATTGCCGCGCAACCGTGGCCTGGCAGGTCAGGTCTGGACCGAGATGAACCAACAAATCACCAACTATATACGTGGTAAAGTACTGGAAATGGTGATTGTGGGCGTAGCAACCTACATCGGATTTTTGATTTCCGGACTTAACTATTCTCTGCTGTTGGCGGTGCTGGTAGGGCTGTCGGTACTGATTCCTTATATCGGCGCCTTTGTGGTCACGCTACCGGTCATTGGCGTGGCGCTGTTTCAGTTTGGTGTGGGGGCGGAGTTCTGGACCTGCTTTATCATTTATCTGGTGATTCAGGCGCTGGACGGCAACCTGCTGGTGCCGGTACTGTTCTCCGAGGCGGTGAATCTGCATCCGCTGGTTATCATTCTCTCGGTAGTTATCTTTGGCGGTTTGTGGGGCTTCTGGGGTGTTTTCTTCGCTATCCCGCTGGCAACGCTGGTTAAAGCCGTAGTGCGAGCCTGGCCGGACAGCCCGCCGCAGCCGCAGAGTCATTGATGTGAGTATTGCACCTGCGAGAACAATGCGCGGCACAACGAAATAACCGCAAATAAAAAGCCGACATCATGTCGGCTTTTTATTGATAACGAGTGAACTCAGACCGCGTGTTGCTTCAGCCAGTTAAGTACAATCTCATGATGATTAGTGGTTTTGAAATCATCAAAGACGTGTTCAATAACGCCGTCGCCATTAATCAGAAAGCTGGTGCGGTGGATCCCATCATAGGTTTTCCCCATAAACGTTTTCTCACCCCAGATACCAAACTGCTCGCAGACATGGTGGTCTTCGTCAGAAAGCAGTGTGAAATCAAGCAGCTCTTTTTCTGCAAAGCGGGAAAGTTTTTCCGGCTTATCGGTGCTGATACCCAGCACTTCAACGCCGTAATGCTTAAGGTCATCCTTGCTATCGCGCAAGCCGCAGGCTTGTACCGTACAGCCTGGCGTCATGGCTTTGGGGTAAAAATAAACCAGTACGCGCTGTCCCTGGAAGTCGGTTAAGTTGACCTGTTCGCCGTCCTGGTCAAGCAGGCTAAATTTGGGTGCGATGTCGCCGGCTTTCAGTGGATTCATAACTGCTCTCCATCTTTATTCATCTTGCAGTGGATAATTCACCACGCTAATAGTGCCTTGTGCTTTAAGTTCTGTACACAGGTCTTTGAAGGCTTGCTCAATGTTTGTTGCATCATCCTGCACCGGGCTGTGCGCAGCTATCTGAATATACAGCTCAGGCACCGATGGTTTTGTTTTATCTGATGCTGGCTGGGTACGGGAAATCAGCTCAGCGATGTTCATTTCATGTTTATCAAATAAATCGGTGAAGCGCTCGATAAGATGCGGAGAGTCGGGTACCTGGACCTGTACACGCACCGTGGCGGGCATGTCCGGGCGCGCATGTGAGTTAGTACGTTTCATCACAATGAGCAAATCCAACTCGGCGCCCTTGAGCGGCAGGGTGGATTCGATGAGGGTGATGGCGTTCCAGCTTCCGGACAGCAGCATGATAAACGTGAACTCTTCACCCAGCATGGCCAGTCGACTGTCTTCAATATTGCAGCCGCAGCTACTGACATGGCGGGTGATGGTGTTCACTATCCCTGGACGGTCTGCGCCCAGGGCGGTAATGACCAGGTAGTGTTGTGATGAATCAGTCAAACCAGAGCTTCCTGTGGAACGATAGGGTAATCATAAGGAAAGCATAAAAAAAACTCGCATACAACCGCACAGATCCCGCTGGCCCGCTTGCTTTTGAGGCGGGACCAAACGTACCATTGAAACACTTGTAAGCACAGAGGATGGTCCATGTTCACGGGAAGTATTGTCGCGCTGATCACGCCGATGGATGAGAAAGGCAACGTTTGTCGGTCAGATCTTAAAAAACTGATTGATTATCATGTCGAAAATGGCACTTCGGCGATTGTGTCGGTGGGTACCACCGGTGAGTCTGCGACGCTTAGCCACGATGAGCATGGTGACGTCGTGATGATGACGCTGGAGCTGGCAGATGGCCGCATTCCCGTCATCGCCGGTACGGGTGCAAACGCCACATCTGAAGCTATCTCCTTAACCCAGCGTTTTAACGACAGCGGTATTGTGGGCTGTCTGACGGTGGTGCCTTATTACAATCGTCCTACTCAGGAAGGGCTGTACCAGCATTTCAAAGCGATTGCTGAGAATACGGATTTACCGCAGATTCTGTATAATGTGCCGTCCCGCAC
>JALAGK010000593.1 GCA_022712475.1 Enterobacteriaceae bacterium | reverse complement strand
GCTAAATAAGGGCTTCAAAGGCTGGGCTATGGGCTACACCTGCGTGGCTCACAGCGTTTGGCAAGATCATGGCAGGGTTATCTATGTTGGGTTTGATTAGGGCTGACGTAACCCGCTTGAGCAGCCGCGCGCAGATGGCATAGCCGGAGCTCGTCTACGGCATCAATCACGGCCTTTACCTGCGCCCCGGTCACGCCGTACGACGTGTCCAGGACGCGAATACCCTTTTACGCTTTAGCGTTCTGCCATCATTTGTTCCAGATGCTGGCGCAACTCTCCCTCCAGTGCCAGCGCCTTGTGCGTTTTAAGGTCGATGCAGACAAACGTAATTAAGGCATCGGCAACCATCTCGCCCTCCGGCTCCAGATGAATATCCTGGCGCAATACACCACTTTTACCATTGAGTTGCTCAAGGCGGCTCACCACTTTCAACACATCTCCCAACACCGCCGGACGACGATAGTTGATATTAATGTTCACCACCACAAAAGCGATATCGTGCTGCGTTAACCAGCGAAAGGCAGCCTGAGTCTCGAGCGCCTCCCAGCGCGCTTCTTCAAGAAACTCCAGATAACGTGCGTTATTGACGTGCTGATAAACATCGAGGTGATATCCCCGTACCTTAATTTGCGTCTGCATAGCGGCAACCTTTACTGTTTTTATGGTGTTACGGGCCTGGAACAACGGCATCCATCTTCCTCAGCCCCAATAACGTACAGAGGCCACACCAAACTGGTATGACCTCTACAGCGTAGCAAAAAACGCTCTGGGCGC
Organism: Enterobacteriaceae bacterium; assembly: GCA_022712475.1. Lineage (GTDB taxonomy): Bacteria > Pseudomonadota > Gammaproteobacteria > Enterobacterales > Enterobacteriaceae > Tenebrionibacter. Next base: position 5,129 of record JALAGK010000593.1, on the reverse strand, counting down.
TATGCGATGTAGCTTAAAGTTTGAGGCGCGGCAGATTACGTTCTACCAGCGCATTGCCCATACCTGGCACGGCGCGCAGGTCGTCTACACTTTTGAATGCGCCGTGCTGCTCGCGATAGCTCACAATGGACTGCGCTTTCTTCACGCCAATGCCGTTAAGCATGTGCGCCAGCTCTTCGGCTGAGGCGCTGTTAATGCTCACACGCTCACTTTCCGGCACACTGTCTGCTGCCAGCGATGCAACAGACTGCGGCGCAGCGGCTTTCCCGGATGCAGGTGCAGCCAGAGCCCCTGCGGAAAATCCTGCCAGCGACAGCGCCAGGGTGGTGATAGTGATGAGTTTTTTCATACTGTGTCTCCGTTTGTTGTTGGTGAGGTCACCATAAACAGGTACAGGAGCGACAACAAACGGCGAGTTTCAGATATGGAAAAGGCCGCGAAAGCGGCCTTCAGATGTTGCAACTCGTTGCGCGGAAAACACAATCCGCCTCGAGAGATTACTGCTGGGTCGCAATATTACCCAGTTTGATTTTTGCTGATTTACGCAGGCTATCCATCAGTGCTTCGAAGGTAATTTGCGCGTTATTTTGGGTCAGCCCCTGCGCCATCGCCTTCTTCTGCTCTGCTGGCATTTCACCACTGCGCACCGCATCAAGGGCAATCAACACCACGTTGCCCTGCATATCGTTACCCACGCCGTAGCTCGACTTGCCTTTCTCCGGTAGCGGCAGGTCAAAGACGGTCTGCGTCATAGGGTCCTGATCGGTGCGACTCAGGGTCTTCGGCTGACCGAAGCTCAGGTTCGCCGCGGCAAGCGCGCTGTCGCCTTCGCCTTTCTTCAGCGCAGCCAGCAGTTTGTCAGCGTCAGCTTTCGCCTGCTGTTCTGCTTTCTGGCGCTGTACGGCCACGACAACCTCGTTACGTACCTGCTCCAGCGGTTTTTCAGCTTCTGGTTTGTGCTCTGCAACGCGCAGTACAAACGCACGGTCGCCGTCAACGGTGATGATGTCAGAGTTGCTGCCTGGCGTGTTATTGACCCCAACCAGTGAGCCGCCAAAGATAGCATCTGCAACCGGCTTAAAGTTGAGTTCCTGCGGCAGGTTATCACGACCAAACCAGCCCGTTTCGACTGCTTTCACACCCGCAGCCTGCTCGGCGCTGGCGAGGGATTCATTATCATTGCTCGCCGCATCGCTCACTTTCTGCTGCAGCGCGTAGTATGCATCCAGCGCTTTTTCCTGCTTCACTTTACCAATGATGTCATTGCGCACCTCCGCCAGCGGTTTCACCTGCTCCGGCTGCATATCATCAAGACGCGCAACCAGGAAACCCACGGAAGATTTAATAACACCAGACAACTGGCCTTTTTCGGTCAGATTCGCGTTTTTAAGTTCATCCGGCATGGTAGAGGCTTCCAGCCAACCCATGTCACCGCCGTTACGCGCGGAAATGATGTCGGTGGATTTTTCTTTGGCAAGCGTAGCAAAATCGCCACCCTTGTTGAGCACATCCAGCACAGCTTTCGCATCAGCGTCTGATTTGGTCTGAATCACACTGTAGCGATAGCGCGCGGGTTGCGTAAACTGCGCACGATTCTGATCGTACCAGGACTGAATTTCAGCGTCACTCACTTCTTCGTTCATGGACGCCGCATCGAGCTTAATGTAGCTCACGCGGTACTGCTCAGGTGCCATAAAGCGGGTCTTGTTCTGCTCGTAGTAGGCTTTGATTTCATCATCAGAAACCTGCTGCTTTTGCGCCAGCGCATTCACGTTCACTGTGGCTTCACGCACTACGCGCTGCTGGGTAACCAGCGCCGCCAGCGATTCCGTTTCGCCCGGTAGCAGGAAATCGCTACCCACAATCGCACCTGCCAGTTGTTGGGTGGTCAGTTGCTTACGCAGCGCCTGAGCGTACTGATCGGGTGTAATACGCATGTTGCTGATAATGGCGTTGTAGCGTTCGTTATCGAACTTACCGTTAGACTGAAACGCCGGCTCGCTGAAAATGGCCTGTTTGACCTGGTCATCACTGATGTTCAGTCCCAGTTCTTTGGCATATTGACTCAGCAACACCTCATCAATGGCGCGCTGTAACACCTGTTGGCGCATGGCAGACATGTAACCGTCATTGCCAGCCAGCTCAGAAAAACGCTCACCCAGCTGCTGCTGCTGGCGATTACGCTCATTTGCCACATCATTCTCGAACTGAGCGCGGCTGATTTCCTGGCCGTTCACTTTCGCGGCGTAATTATTGTCACCGCCAATCAGGTAGTTACCTACGCCAGTCAGAACGAATGACACGATAATTAAACCCAGAATTACCTTGAGCACGACGTGATTAGCCGCCGAGCGTAAATTGTCCATCATGGTGTAACCACACTCCGCTGTAGTGTAACTGCTTTACCTGACGCAGCACGCGGTAGCGGCTACGCAATAAAGGCGTATTGTGACAAGAAACCGGGGTGATTGTCAGCCCGGATTGGCATTTTTGCACAATAAAAAAGGCACATCTGACGATGTACCCTTTCGGCATGACTGCAAGCGGTGCTCCTCAGGGAGCCAACGCGGTTTTAGTTAACAGCGTCTTTAAGCGCTTTACCTGCTTTAAAGCCAGGTACTTTAGCAGCAGCGATTTTGATTTCTTTGCCAGTTTGTGGATTACGGCCAGTACGGGCAGCACGCTCTTTAACTGCAAAAGTGCCAAAACCCACCAGAGCCACGTCATCCCCGGATTTCAGAGACTCGGTAACAGAATCCAGAAATGCGTCCAACACTCGACCAGCCGCAGCTTTAGAAATATCAGCATTTGCGGCAATCTTCTCTATCAGTTGAGATTTATTCACTCTTCTCTTCCTCTCATTATTATTTATATCGCGCCCAAATCCTCAGGAACGCGACCGCGCAGCAGTTATATCAGGCCTGTTATGCCCTTACAACACCCGTTGTTGCAGGCCTTTGTCTGAAAAATTAGCCAGACGGTATTTAAGTTAGCCAGACAAAAAAAAGCTGGCAAGTGAGAATTCACCTGCCAGCGCTTTTTTTATCGCTTGTCTTTGCGTCAGGTCACTATTTTGCCGTCGCCACTTCCATGCCGAACGGCGCATTCTGCAACGCCAGGGACAAGACTTCTTCAATGCGTTTCACCGGATGGATATCCAGATCTGCGATAACGTTATCCGGAATTTCTTCAAGATCGCGTTTGTTTTCGTCCGGGATCAGTACCGTTTTGATACCACCACGGTGTGCCGCCAGCAGTTTTTCTTTCAGACCACCAATCGGCAACACCTGACCGCGCAGGGTGATTTCCCCCGTCATGGCAACATCGGCGCGCACAGGGTTACCGGTGAGGCATGAAACCAGTGCAGTACACATGGCAATACCGGCGCTCGGACCGTCTTTCGGCGTGGCCCCTTCCGGTACGTGCACATGGATGTCGCGTTTTTCGTAGAAATCGGTGTTGATGCCGAGTTTCTCTGCGCGCGCGCGTACCACGGTGAGTGCAGCCTGAATGGACTCCTGCATCACCTCACCCAACGACCCCGTATAGGTCAGCTTGCCTTTACCCGGTACGCAGGCGGTTTCAATGGTCAGCAGGTCGCCGCCCACTTCCGTCCACGCCAGACCGGTAACCTGACCCACGCGGTTTTCGTTGTCTGCACGGCCATAATCAAAGCGCTGTACGCCCAGATATTCCTTCAGGTTATCGCCGTTAATGTGAATATGCTTAAGCGATTTATCCAGCAGCAGCTGTTTCACCGCCTTGCGGCACAGCTTGGAGATTTCGCGCTCAAGTCCACGCACGCCTGCCTCACGGGTGTAGTAGCGGATGATGCCGATAATAGCGCTGTCATCAACCGTCAACTCGCCTTTTTTCAGCGCGTTACGCTCAATCTGCTTAGACAGAAGGTGACGTTTGGCAATGTTTAGCTTCTCATCTTCGGTGTAACCCGACAGACGAATCACTTCCATACGATCCAATAACGGGGCTGGGATGTTCATGGAGTTAGAGGTCGCCACAAACATCACATCGCTCAAGTCGTAATCCACTTCAAGGTAGTGATCATTGAACGCTACGTTCTGCTCAGGATCCAGCACCTCAAGCAGTGCGGACGCCGGATCGCCACGCATATCGGACGACATTTTGTCGATTTCATCAAGCAGGAACAGCGGGTTACGCACCCCCACTTTCGCCATTTTCTGAATCAGTTTACCCGGCATTGAGCCAATGTAAGTACGACGGTGACCACGAATTTCCGCTTCATCACGCACACCCCCCAGCGCCATGCGCACATACTTGCGTCCGGTCGCTTTAGCGATGGACTGCCCCAGCGAGGTTTTACCAACCCCTGGCGGTCCAACGAGGCACAGAATGGGCCCTTTAAGCTTGTTCACGCGGCTCTGCACCGCGAGATATTCAAGAATACGGTCTTTGACGCGCTCAAGGCCGTAGTGGTCAGTATCGAGGATTTCCTGAGCCTGACGCAGGTCTTTTTTCACTTTGCTGCGCGCATTCCACGGCACCTGAACCATCCAGTCGATATAACCGCGTACTACGGTTGCTTCGGCAGACATCGGCGACATCATTTTGAGCTTTTGCAGCTCAGCTTCCGCTTTCTCTTTCGCGTCTTTTGGCATTTTTGCCGCGTCAATCTTGCGCTTAAGCGCTTCGATTTCGTCCGGCGCATCATCCATCTCGCCAAGCTCTTTCTGAATCGCTTTCATTTGCTCATTCAGATAGTACTCGCGCTGACTTTTTTCCATCTGCTTTTTCACGCGGTTGCGAATACGCTTTTCAACCTGCAGCAGATCGATTTCAGACTCCATCATCGCCATCAAATATTCCAGACGTTCGTTAACGTCGGACATCTCCAGCACAGACTGCTTGTCAGCAAGTTTGAGCGGCATATGAGCCGCGATGGTGTCGGCAAGACGTGCCGGATCGTCAATGCTGTTAAGCGACGTCAGCACTTCAGGCGGGATTTTTTTGTTCAGCTTGATATAGCCTTCAAACTGGCTAATCGCCGTGCGCACAAGCACTTCCTGCTCGCGCTCTTCGATTTCCGGCGACGGCATGTATTCCACCTGGGCGTTAAAGTGGTCACCGTTATCGGCAAGCGTGGTAATACG
>JALAGK010000592.1 GCA_022712475.1 Enterobacteriaceae bacterium | reverse complement strand
TTTACCGAGAGCGTGAGTGAGTGCTTAAAAACGTACATCCACATCGGGGCTAAGCTGTGCCGCCATAGCGAGCGTCATCAGCGTATGGACGCCAGTGTCGATTTCCGGGTGCCACTTCTCGGGGGCCGGCACGCCAAACAGCGCGTCGAGCTCCGGGAACAGGATGGCCAGTGCGCCACAGTCACGCAGTACCTGGAAATATACCTGCGGATTACGGGCGCTAAGGGCGTTTTCCGTTTCTTTCCACACGCGCTCGGGCGTCAGGTGCGCCAGCTCACCGCGTGCGGCCATTTCGCGCATCAGCGACATGGTGTCGTCGGCTATACGGAAATTAAGGTGCGCGTAGCGGGCGGCAAAGCGCGCCACGCGCAGTACGCGCAGCGGATCTTCGTTAAACGCAGGAGAGACGTGGCGCAGAATGCGGCGTTCCAGATCCTCGCGCCCGCCCCAGGGATCGACGTAGCCGCCGTTCTCATCCAGGGCGATAGCGTTAATGGTCAGATCGCGGCGCTGTAGGTCCTGCTCCAGTGTGACGTCCGGGTCGGCGTGGCACACAAAACCGGTGTAACCGTGGCCAGACTTACGCTCTGTGCGCGCCAGTGCGTATTCTTCATGGCTATCGGGATGGAGAAACACGGGGAAATCGCGGCCGACCTGTTGGTAGCCGTTATCCAGCATTTGCTGTGGTGTGGCGCCCACCACAACCCAGTCTTTATCTTTAACCGGCAGACCTAACAACCCGTCTCTGACTGCACCGCCGACCAGATAAATCTTCACCCTGCGTTTCTCCTTGAACTGTCGATAAGCGGGGAATAATACGTAAGTGTAGAGGAGAAGGCTAAGGAAAGGCGCGGGCGGCATGCTGCCGCCCGGTTAATGCTATTAGTTCATCCAGCGGTCTTTACGCTTGCGGCTTGGCAGCATATAAGGCAGCAGCAGGCCGAGCAGCAGACCCACGCCAGCTACACCACCGCCGTACATAAACCACTGCATGATGATGTTGCGCTGCTTGTCGTCAAGCTGGATATTGGCGGCATTCACTTTCTTTTGCGCCACTACCAGCTGGTTTTTCAACTGCTGATTTTCCTGCTTGAGACCGTTGATAACACTGTCGCTCTCGGCCACTTTTTTCTGCATCTCAGCGGTGCGCTGGTTCCAGGTGGTGTCGATGTTGTTGAGCTTGTCGGTCAGGGTTTTGACCTGGTTTTCAAGATCCGGCACGCGGGTACGCAGACTGGGGGTGTTTTTCAGGTCGCTGAGCTGAATCCAGGCGACACGGCCGTTGCTGTCGCGCACCTGGCCATATTTACCGTTGGTTTGCATCAGCTCTACGGCTTCACCGGCGTTGACCGTGCCAAGCAGGCGGTAGTTATCACCCGGGCCGCTGCGCACCCAGGTGGTTAATTCGTCAGAAACGTAACGTTTTTCGTCCGCGTGAGCCACTGCGGTAACGCTAAGAGAAAGTAAAGCAAAGCTAATCAGGCGTAATTTCTGCATCAGGTCGTCGTTATTGTCATCATTAAGCGTGGAACAGTAATGTGGAACCAGTCTGACGAGCCGACCTGTAAACCTGAATGAGAATTATCCAGGTGTAGTCTTATCCCTGCTGGTACCACTGCTTCAGGTTTTGAGCCCGTCAAATTGCTCATGACATGGCAATTTGGCGCAAAATATTATCTACTGACACACATTCGTTTCGTAAGTTCGCGGAATTTTTCACAGCCCGCTATATAACGGTAAATAAACAGAATATGTCTCAAGAAATCGAACTAAAATTTCTCGTTCATCCGAGCGCGCCAGACGCGCTTCGCACGGTACTCAATACACTACCGGGCGATCATACCATCCCATGCAAGCTGCTCAACATCTATTATGAAACGCCTGATATGCAACTGCGTCGTCACGACATGGGTTTACGCATTCGCGGTGTTGATGGCCGTTACGAAATGACGATGAAAACGGCAGGCCAGACGGTGGGCGGTTTACATCAGCGCCCTGAATATAATGTGGAACTTTCTGAACCTGAGCTGGCGTTGTCGCGTTTTCCGCAGGACATATGGCCCGAAGGCATGGATGTGGTAGCCCTTGAGTCGAAGTTGGCACCGCTGTTCCGTACGGATTTCGAAAGAGAGAAGTGGGTAGTTACTTACGGCGAAAGCCGCATCGAAATTGCGCTGGATCAGGGCGAAATACACAGCGGAGAGTTCAGTGAGCCACTCTGTGAGCTGGAGCTTGAACTGCTGGAAGGACGCGTGGAGGATGTGCTGGGGCTGGCACGTGAGCACCTGCTGCGCGACGGCCTGCGCCAGGGCAGTCTGAGCAAAGCCGCGCGTGGTTATCATCTGGCGCGCGGCAACGCACCGCGTGAGCTCAAGCCGCTTGGCGTCATGGAAACTGCGCCAAAAGCGACGCTGGAACAGGGATTAAGCAGTGCGCTGGAGTTGGCTCTGGCACCCTGGCAGTATCATGAAGAGCTGTGGGTACGCGGTGTGCCGGGCGCGCAGGCGCAGGTGGCCGAAGCCGTGGCATTGGTACGCCATACGCTGGCACTTTTCGGCGGCGTGGTTCCAAGAAAGGCGAGCACTCACTTACGTGAGCAGTTAAGCCAGCTTACGGATGCATTGCCTGGTGCTACCGATGCACTGGCCTGGAGCGCGCTGAGCGGCGATGCCAAACTTACCCTCACGGACTGGATGGTTACGCGCGGCTGGTTGGCGTTTCTTAACGACGCTGCACGCAACAAACTGGCCGGTTCACTCAAACGGTTTGCCGACACACATCTTTCGCGTGCGTCGGCGGAACTCAAAGAGACCTTCCGCCAGCCGTTGACCGGGCGCTACACCGAGCAATTACCACGCCTTGAGCGCATTATCCATACCGCCTTCGTGTTGTCTGGTTTTTACCCCCGTGGCGAACGCCAGGCCTGGATAGACGGCTGGCAGGCGCTCAGACACGCTATTAGTGCAAACCTTATTCATGAGATTGAGCCGCTGCGTAAGCAGGCGCTCAGCGCCGCGCCGTTCTGGCGCCACAGCGGGCAACACTAAGTCTTACAAGGATGAGCCAATGATGCCACTCTCTCCCGTTTTACAGCAGCAATGGCAGGCGGTGGCCGCGCGCCTGCCTGCGTCTGTCAGTGTCGATACGCTTGGCGATGAGGCCAGAGCGGCGCTGACTTTCAGCGATTTTATCTGCGAAGCCATGCTGTCCGAGCCAGACTGGCTGGTGGATTTGCAACATTCGCCGCCGCTATCGCAGGAGTGGCAGTATTATGGCGAGTGGCTCACCCAGGCGCTGGCGGACGTAACGGACGAAGCCGGACTGATGGTGGCGCTGCGCCGCTTTCGCAGGCGAATCATGGTGCGTATTGCCTGGAGCCAGGCGCTGAATCTTGTCGACACACAAGAGACGCTCCAACAGCTGAGCACGCTTGCTGAAACGCTGATTGTGGCCGCCCGCGACTGGCTGTGGGCGGCCTGCTGTCGGGAGTGGGGAACGCCGTCAAACGCGCAGGGCGACGCGCAGCCGCTGCTGGTCCTTGGCATGGGTAAGCTCGGCGGCGGCGAGCTTAACTTCTCATCGGATATCGATTTGATTTTTGCATGGCCGGAAAACGGCGTCACACAGGGCGGGCGGCGCGAGCTGGATAACGCACAGTTTTTTACCCGGTTAGGCCAGCGGTTGATAAAAGTGCTGGATCAGATAACGCCGGAAGGCTTTGTCTACCGCGTGGATATGCGTCTGCGTCCCTTTGGCGACAGCGGCCCGCTGGTGCTGAGCTATGCCGCGCTGGAAGATTATTACCAGGAACAGGGACGCGACTGGGAGCGCTATGCGATGGTTAAGGCCCGTATCATGGGTGATAGCGATGATAAATGGGCGCAGGAATTACGGGCAATGCTGCGCCCATTTGTGTTCCGCCGCTATATCGACTTCAGCGTCATTCAGTCGCTACGCAACATGAAAGGCATGATTGCGCGCGAGGTCAGACGCCGCGGTCTGACGGACAACATCAAGCTCGGCGCGGGCGGTATTCGGGAAATCGAATTTATTGTCCAGGTTTTTCAACTCATCCGCGGCGGTCGTGAGCCCCAGTTGCAGGGGCGTGCGCTGCTGCCCACGCTTGCGGCTATCGATAAGCTGCATCTGCTGCCTGAAGGTGAAGCGCCGCGCCTGCGTGAAGCTTATCTTTACCTGCGGCGGTTGGAAAACCTGTTACAGAGCATCAACGATGAGCAAACCCAGACGCTGCCTGCTGATGCGCTTAACCGCGCCAGGCTTGCCTGGGGCATGGGTGTCGCGGACTGGGAAACATTGAGCGCACAGTTGCAGCATCATATGGCGCAGGTGCGCCAGATTTTTAATGACCTGATTGGCGATGACGACGAGCAGGGCGAAGAAAGCGCAACGCCGGAAGTCTGGCGTGAAGTGTGGCTGGATGCGCCGGACGTGGATGACGCGTTACCTGAACTGAGCCATCTGGCTGACGAAGACCGGCAGAAGGTGATTGCCCAGATAACCGACTTTAAGCGCGATATCGACCGGCGTACGATTGGCCCGCGCGGGCGTCAGGTGCTTGATCAACTGATGCCTGCACTGCTCAAAGAAGCCTGCGCGCGTGCAGATGCGCCGCTGCCGCTGGCGCGCATTATGCCGCTGCTGGTGGGTATTGTGACCCGCACCACTTACCTTGAGTTGCTGGTGGAATACCCCGGCGCGTTACAGCACCTGATTCGCCTGTGCGCTGCTTCACCGATGGTGGCAAGCCAGTTAGCGCACTATCCACTGCTGCTCGACGAGTTACTTGACCCGAATACGCTGTATCAACCACCCGCGCCTGGCGCCTGGCATGACGAGCTACGTCAGTACCTGTTGCGTGTACCAGAAGACGACGAAGAGCAGCAGCTTGAAGCGCTGCGCCAGTTCAAACAGGTGCAGCAACTGCGCGTGGCGGCGGCTGATATCGCTGGCACGCTGGCGGTCATGAAAGTGAGCGATAACCTCACCTGGCTTGCTGAGGCGATGATTGATGCGGTGGTGCAGCAGGCCTGGCGGCAAATGGCGGCGCGCTACGGCCAGCCAAAGCACCTGCGCGAGCGCGGTGGGCGCGGTTTTGCGGTGGTGGGTTACGGTAAGCTCGGCGGCTGGGAGTTGGGCTATAGCTCAGATCTGGATTTGGTGTTCCTGCACGATTGCCCTACTGATGTAGTGACCGACGGTGAGCGTGAAATCGACGGTCGCCAGTTCTATCTGCGGCTGGCGCAGCGCATCATGCACCTTTTCAGCACGCGTACCTCGTCCGGCATTCTCTATGAAGTGGATGCGCGGCTGCGTCCGTCCGGGGCGGCCGGGATGTTGGTGACGACCGCCGATGCCTTTGCGGATTATCAGCAAAACGAGGCATGGACCTGGGAGCACCAGGCGCTGGTGCGCGCCCGTGTGGTTTATGGCGATCCTGCGCTGTGCGCACGCTTTGACGCAGTGCGTAAACACATCCTTACGACACAACGTGACGGAGAGACGCTGCGTGTGGAAGTCAGAGAGATGCGTGAGAAGATGCGCGAGCACCTGGGCAATAAGCAGCCTGAACGCTTTGATATTAAAGCCGATGAGGGAGGCATTACCGACATTGAATTCATCACCCAGTATCTGGTGCTGCGCTACGCGCACCAGGCTCCTGGGTTGACGCGTTGGTCGGATAATGTGCGTATTCTCGAACTTCTGGCTCAAAACGGCATTATGGAAGAAGACGAAGCGCGGGCGCTGACCCATGCTTACGTCACGCTACGAGACGAGCTCCATCACCTGGCGCTACAGGAACAGCCAGGCAATGTCGCACTAACGGCCTTTATCTCTGAGCGCGAGCAGGTGCAGCAGAGCTGGCAAAAATGGCTGGGGGCGGCGCAGGCGCGCGCGTAATTATGCTATTATCGCGCGCAAATTTTAGTTTCTCGCTGGAGAGTCAGGAATGAAAGTAACGCTGCCCGAATTTAACCGCGCTGGCGTCATGGTGGTTGGCGATGTGATGCTGGACCGCTACTGGTACGGCCCAACCAGCCGTATTTCCCCGGAAGCTCCGGTGCCGGTAGTAAAAGTGGATACTATCGAGGAGCGCCCCGGCGGTGCTGCTAACGTGGCAATGAACATTGCATCTCTGGGGGCGTCTTCGCGTCTGGTAGGCCTGACCGGGATAGACGATGCGGCGCGGGCGCTGAGCCAGGCGCTGGCTGACGTGAACGTACGTTGTGACTTTGTTTCGGTAGCGACCCACCCAACCATTACCAAGCTGCGCGTGTTGTCGCGCAACCAGCAGCTGATTCGCCTGGACTTTGAAGAAGGTTTTGAGGGGATAGACCCGCAGCCACTGCATGAGCGTATTACTCAGGCACTGCCGCAGATTGGTGCGCTGGTCCTGTCAGACTATGCTAAAGGCGCATTAAACAGCGTACAGCAGATGATTCAGCTGGCGCGCGCGGCGAACGTGCCGGTGCTTATCGACCCGAAGGGTACGGATTTTGAGCGCTATCGCGGTGCAACGCTGCTCACGCCGAACTTGTCAGAATTTGAAGCAGTAACGGGCAAATGCCGCAGGGAAGACGAGCTGGTTGAGCGCGGCATGAAGGTGATTGCCGATTACGACCTGGCGGCGCTGCTGATTACCCGTTCAGAGCAGGGCATGACGCTTCTACAGCCGGGTAAAGCGCCGTTCCACCTGCCGACTCAGGCGCAGGAAGTTTACGACGTGACCGGCGCCGGTGATACCGTGATTGGCGTGCTGGCCGCAACGCTTGCCTCCGGCAAGACCCTGGAAGAAGCCTGCTATTTTGCAAACGCCGCAGCCGGGGTTGTGGTGGGTAAACTTGGTACTTCTACCGTTTCGCCCATTGAGCTTGAAAACGCTGTGCGCGGGCGCGCCGAAACTGGTTTTGGTGTGATGAACGAGCAGGAGCTTAAGCAGGCCGTTGCGGATGCCCGTAAGCGTGGTGAGAAAGTGGTGATGACCAACGGTGTGTTTGACATTCTGCACGCGGGGCATGTTTCCTATCTTGCCAACGCGCGCAAACTGGGCGACCGCCTGATTGTTGCCGTTAACAGCGATGCGTCAACCCGCAGGCTCAAGGGCGAAACTCGCCCGGTGAACCCGCAGGATCAGCGTATGATCGTGCTGGGCGCGCTGGAGTCGGTGGACTGGGTGGTGCCGTTTGAAGAAGACACGCCGCAGCGCCTGATTGCCGAAATTCTGCCGGATTTGCTGGTGAAAGGCGGTGATTATAAGCCAGAAGATATCGCGGGCAGCAAAGAAGTATGGGCCAATGGCGGTGATGTGATGGTGCTGAATTTTGAAGACGGTTGTTCAACCACCAACATC
>JALAGK010000591.1 GCA_022712475.1 Enterobacteriaceae bacterium | reverse complement strand
TTCAACCGATTTGACCGTACCGCGGCCATGACAGGTCGGGCATTCATGACACAACACATGCTCTACGCTCTCTCGCGTACGCTTGCGCGTCATTTCAACCAGGCCAAGCTGTGAAAAGCCGTTAATGCTTGTCTTCACGCGGTCCTTACTCAGCGCCTGCTCCAACGAATGCAGCACCCGGCGGCGATGGTCGTCGCTGCTCATGTCAATAAAATCAATAATAATGATGCCGCCCAGATTACGCAGACGTAGCTGGCGCGCAATCGCCTGGGTTGCCTCGATATTTGTGTTAAAAATCGTGTCATCAAGATTACGGTGGCCGACAAATGCGCCAGTATTAATGTCCACCGTGGTCATCGCCTCGGTCTGATCAATGATGAGATAACCACCGGATTTCAATTCGACCTTGCGCTCCAGCGCACGCTGAATCTCATTTTCGACATCATACAAGTCAAAGATAGGCTGACGACCGCTGTAGTGCTCAATTTTGTTCGCCATCTCCGGGATGTATTCGGAGGTGAATTCAAGCAGCATGTCATAGGTCAGACGCGAGTCCACGCGAATGCGGTCAAGGGAGGCATCAGCAAAATCACGAAGTACACGCTGCGCCAGGGCCAGCTCACCGTAAAGCTTACAGCGCGTCTGGTTGCGCTTTTTGCGCTCCATGACTTTGTTCCATACCCGCTTAAGGTAGGCAGCGTCTGAACTCAGTTCTTTCGCGCTAACGCCCTCAGCGGCGGTACGAATGATAAAACCACCCTGCTCGTCGCAGTACTCTGCCACAATCTGCTTGAGGCGCTCGCGCTCTTCTTCGCTTTCAATACGCTGGGAGACCCCTACGTGCGACGCGCCGGGCATAAAAACGAGATAGCGTGATGGCAGCGTGATGTCGGTGGTAAGACGTGCGCCTTTGGTACCGAGCGGGTCTTTAACCACCTGCACCATCAAGTCCTGGCCCTGACGAACCAGTTCGGAGATGTCGCGTACGGTGAAGTTTTTTTGCTCATCCCCGGCCACACATTCGGTGTGGGGCATGATGTCTGAAGCATGTAAGAATGCGGCCTTATCAAGACCAATATCTACAAATGCCGCCTGCATGCCAGGTAAAACCCGGCTGACACGACCTTTGTAGATATTGCCTGCGATCCCTCGCCGCGCTTCGCGCTCAATGTGGATCTCCTGAAGGATCCCGCCGTCAATATAAGCCACCCGCGTTTCAGAAGGGGTGATGTTTACTAACAATTCAGCCGTCATGTTGTCCTCGTTCATCACGCAATGCGTGAAAATGGCTCAGCAACTCCCAGGTTTCTACCAGCGGCAACCCTACGACGGCATGATAACTGCCGTTTATTTTTCTGACAAAGCAGCCTCCCTGGCCCTGGATACCATAAGCGCCTGCTTTATCCAACGGCTCACCACTGGCAATATAGCTGGCAATATCCTGCTCTGTAAGAAGGCGAAACGTCACGTCTGTCACGACCAGGCAATCCAGCAACTGTTGCCTGTCGGCAATCGCGACAGCGGTCATCACCTGATGCGTTTGCCCTGACAGTTTACGTAACATATCTGCAGCGTGCGCTTCATCGTGTGGTTTTTCAAGCACTTCGCCATTGAGGATAACTATGGTATCTGCGCCAAGGACTGGCAAGTCGTTATCTGCTAACGCCACACCTGCGCGCGCTTTATCCTGCGCCAGGCGCAGGACGTATTGTTGGGCACTTTCACCCGCGCGGCGCACTTCTTCCACACCGGGAACGATGCGTGTAAACGTCACGCCGAGCTGCGTGAGCAGCTCCTTGCGGCGTGGCGAACCTGAGGCAAGCCAGAGAGTGAACATAAAAGACCTTATTGCACGGAGAACTGCTGGCGGATTTTACGCATCAGCAGGAAAAGCCACGGCCAGAGTACGCCATTTACCAGACTGCTCCAGAGCACTTCCGGACGGAACGACACGTTAATAACCAGGAACTCGGCCCAGAAGACGATGACATCCGCGGCAAGTGACAGCACCATGACCAGCAGCGCCTGCTGCCAGAGTGCCAGATTGCGCATAAGCTGAAACTTAAGCGCCACCAGGTATGCCACGATGCTGATAGCCAGCGCCCGCACGCCAAGCGTCGAACCACTGATAAGATCGAGCACCGCGCCTAACAAAAAGCCAGTTCCAACATTGATCCGATGCGGCAGTGCCAGGATCCAGTAGATCAGAATCAACAGTACCCAGTTAGGACGGAAAACAATAATCTGTTCTGGCCAGGGCATAACCTGGAGCAACAACGCCACCAGGAAGGAAAGCCAGATAACCCAGCGGCCCTGACTACGATAGCTTGCCACTAGCGGCCTCCCTGCGGCGCAACCGTCGCCGGGTTCGTTGCTGGCGCGGGCAACACGACCGGCGCACTGTCTGGCGGCGTTGCCATGCCGGTCGCCGGCGCAGGCATCGGCGCAGGCGGCCCCATCGCATCCGGCGCAGGCAGCACCTGCGGCATCATCTGCATCAGGCGTTCATTCGCCACGCGATGCACGTCTTCCGGCGTCATCGGATTCAGACCCTGTCTGTCAGCACCCCACAGCAACAGCAGATAACGCAAACGCTGCAACCCTGCCGTCGGACGCGCCTGGATAACCGTGTAAGCACGCTGGTTATCCACACGAACAGATGACACGACGCCGCCCGGATAACCTTCCGGGAAGCGCCCGCCCAGGCCGGACGTAACGAGGACGTCGCCCACACGGATATCGGTATTGGCCGGCAAATGCTCTAACTGGAGATCGTCAGTACAGCCGTTGCCGGCCGCGATGACGCGAATGTCGTTACGCAGAACCTGAATAGGCAACGCGTGTGTGGCATCGCAAATCAGCAACACCCGACTGGTAAGCTTGGCAACAGCGATCACCTGGCCAACGACGCCTTTATCGCTGATAACCGGCTGGCCTTCGTAAACTCCGTTGACGCTGCCTTTATCAATAACCACCTGATCGCTATAAGGATCGTTAACGGTGGAAATGACCTGTGTAACCATTTTCTGCTCGTCCTGACGCAGCGGTGACCCCAGCAATTCACGCAGGCGCGCGTTCTCCTGGCGATACTGGCCCAACATCATTAGCTCGCTGTTTTTCAGCAACAGTTCCTGGCGCAGTGCCCGGTTTTCCTTTTCCAGACGATCGCGGGTCGAGACTGACTGAGACACACTGTCGAGAAGTTCGCGTGGGCCGTTCGAAATAAAATAGAAAGGGCTGACGGCCGTATCCATATACGTTCTGATTTGGCTGAACGTACCCAGACGGCTGTCGGCAATAATCACGCCGAGCGCCACCACTACCGCCAGAACAAGGCGAATCTGTAGCGATGGGCCACGACTAAAAATTGGCTTCATAGGCTGTGCGTTTCCCGGATCCGGAAAAGGGGGCCGAAGCCCCCTTCCTGCAGCGACAAATTACTCTTCGCTGAACAAGTCGCCGCCGTGCATATCAATCATTTCCAGCGCCTTACCGCCGCCGCGTGCCACACAAGTCAGTGGGTCTTCTGCTACAACCACCGGAATACCGGTCTCTTCCATCAGCAGACGGTCAAGGTTACGCAGCAGCGCACCGCCGCCAGTCAGGACCATACCGCGCTCGGAGATGTCGGACGCCAGCTCAGGCGGGCACTGCTCCAGCGCCACCATCACCGCGCTCACAATACCGGTCAGCGGCTCCTGCAACGCTTCAAGAATTTCGTTTGAGTTCAGGGTAAAGCCACGCGGTACACCTTCCGC
>JALAGK010000590.1 GCA_022712475.1 Enterobacteriaceae bacterium | reverse complement strand
GTGCAATGTTTGACAGCGCAATCAGTGGCCACACCGGCGTACCGCCCATGTTCTGGATCATTTGCATATCAATGGCGAGCGTCGTCTGATGCACGCCGGTAATCACCAGGGGGGCATACAGGAAGCCAAACAGCGCGGCACCAATCGGCGCAAAGCTGCCGGTCATGAGATGGCGCACCACCCAGGCAACGCCATCACCAATGGCGCGACCTACTGGCCCGATAAGGGCATGGGCAAGGAACACGGCAATGATGAGCGAGCACACCGGCACAATCACCAGATAGAGATAATCGGGTACGATGCGCTTCATGCGCGTTTCGATAAAGCCGAGCGCGATGCCTGCCATAAGTGCCGGAATAACCTGCGCCTGATAGCCCACTTTCTCAATGGTGAACCAGCCAAAGTTCCAGATTTCCGGTACCTGACTGCCCAGCAGATAGGCGTTCATGAGCTGTGGTGAGACCAGCGTCACGCCAAGCACAATGCCGAGAATGGGCGTGCCGCCCATTTTGCGCACCACTGACCAGCAAATTCCCACCGGCAGATAGAAAAAAATTGCCTCACCAATTAACCACAGGAAGTCATAGGCGGTTTGCAGCGCCGGGTACATCTGTGCCAGCGTCTGGCCGTTGCTCATCGGCACATCGCCGATAACGTTACGAAAACCGAGAATCAGACCACCGCTGATAAGCGCGGGCAGCAGCGGAAAGAAGATTTCCGCAAAGTGAGAAATCCAGCGCTCATGCCACTTCATATTCTGGCGTGCGGCCTGTTTTGCCTGTTCTTTGTCTGCACTGCTGTGACCGCTGGTGGTCAGCAGCGCCTTATAGTAATCACCCACGTTGGTACCAATCACCACCTGGAACTGACCAGCGTTGGTAAAGCAGCCTTTCACCATTGGCAGGTTTTCAATCTCTGTCGGATTGGCCTGCGCGGGGTCGTTCAGCACAAAGCGCAGGCGGGTGATGCAGTGAGAGACAGTCGCGATGTTGTCGCGCCCGCCAACCAGTTCAATCAACCTGTCGATATCTTGTTGGTTTATTTTGCTCATTATGAATTCCCATTCTGAGGGGAAGGAGGGTCCACGGTATTGTCCTGAGCGAGACGTTATCCTGTAATCACTCCCTGGGAAATGGGAACGTTCCCGAAACGGGAAAGCGATCACAAATACGGTATGTTTGCTTCGTCTGATAAGGCGTTATACGAGCTGTGACGGAATGACGATACGCTCGGGAGCAACGTTTGTATTGATGCGGGCAATCAGTTGAAACGCGGCCTGTCGGCCAGCTTCCGGGTAGCCTGGGTCAACGGTGATGATTTCAGGGTAGAGAAACTTCAGCAGCGGCGTATTACCCACGCTCGCCAGTTGTATGCCGCTGCGTTGCTGCTGTTGCAGATACTTACTGGCACCAATGGCAAGTGTGTCTGTGGCACACACCAGTGCCGTGGTCTGTGGAGTCAGCACCTCAGAGGCATGCTCAAAACCGAGTTTCATGGTCAGGCCCGGCAGGGCGAAATGCGGCGTTAAATCGTGGCGCGCGCAAAAATCCATATACGATTTGTGGCGTAGCAGCCCAGTTGTGGAATCCGTATGTGGTACACCGAGGAAACTAATGTGACGATGGCCCTGGCGGTAAAGACTCTCCATCAACAGTGCAATCGCGCCCCGGTCGTCGTAGCAAACCGAAGTAAACCCTTCGACTTCGCGCGCAAGCATCACCAGACTTTTTTGCCACGGACGGAGCAGCGTCTCCGGAATATCGCTGAACCCAAACAGAATAACGCCATCCACGTTACGCTGACGCAGCATACGCAGATGTTCTTCCACCAGTGCCAGAGAGAACTGGCTTTCCATCATAATTGGGTCATAACCCGCGGCGTAGAATGCGGGCAACATGGTTTGCACGGCGAGGTTTTCAGACAGAGAGTCCAGGCGTGTGACAATGACGCCCACGACTTTATCACTCTGGCTGCGCATGGCTCTGGCTGAGCGGGACGGGGAGAACCCCTTTTGGTTGACTATCGCCAGGACTTTTTCACGTGTGGCCTGGCTGACGCCGCTTTCGTTATTCAGGACGCGTGAAACGGTGGATTTGCCCACGCCGCTCAGGCGGGCGATATCTTTGATAGTCAGACGATTACTCATGTGCTTAGTTCTTCTAAGTATTGGGAGGCACGTTAAGGTACCGCTACAGGCTAATGGAATGTCGATAAACCGCAATGAGAAAGCGTCGGTTATTTGTTTTAGATACGGAAGGTGCGGTGATTTGTACCTTATCTTCGCAATCCCTGGCGCAATACTGTACCGACAGGTAGAGCACGAGACAATCCCGATCGTACTGTTTCGGTTTTTCACTTGGGGGAGTGGCGTATAAGGCTGCCTTAAAAAGAAGGCAGCCGTCTCGATTATGGCCTGCGTTAGGACTAAATGTTACAGGATGTGATCCGGATCCTGGTGCACCGTTTGCGCAACTTATCCCGGCGTGATACCAGAATGACCTGAATTTTCTTATCACCAGGAAGGTACATTTCATGTTTAAAACAGTGCGTTATGCCGTACTGCTTTGTGGGGCGGCAATGAGTTTTCCCTGCCTGGCATCGCCAGCCGGCGATCTCCCTTTGATGCCCTGGCCAACGCAGGTAGAGCGCTCGTCTGACGAAGGACGTCTGGTGTTAGATAATGGAATATCGATAGTGGTTAAGGGTGACCAGCTGGATGAAGAGGTCGCTCGCTGGCGGCATCGTATCGCGTTACAGGCGGGATGGACGCTAAAGCCGCAGTCTGAGGCAACAAAGCATTGCACTATTTCAATTGAAATTGCGCAGAAAGTCTCTCCGCTACCGCTGGAGAATAGCGACGAGAGTTATCGTCTGAACATTACAGGCAAGGGTATTACACTCACGGCGCAAACTCGCTTTGGTGCGATGCGCGGTATGGAAACGCTGTTGCAGCTCATTCGTCCGGGCGCTAAGGATGTCAGCCTTCCTTATCTCACCATTGAAGACAGCCCTCGCTTTCCCTGGCGCGGCGTGCTGCTGGATTCTGCGCGCCACTTCTTGCCGGTGAGTACCATTTTGCGCCAGCTTGACGGCATGGCGGCGGCCAAGCT
>JALAGK010000589.1 GCA_022712475.1 Enterobacteriaceae bacterium | reverse complement strand
TTTCTGACGCGGGGTGGAGCAGCCTGGTAGCTCGTCGGGCTCATAACCCGAAGGTCGTCGGTTCAAATCCGGCCCCCGCAACCACTTTCCCTGAGAGTTCATTTTCAAATATACTGTGAAGACCGGTATTCTGGCGTCACATGGGAATTTGAAAAAAATTCTCCTGGAAGGTATACAGGGTTCAGTTATATAACGCCCCGATTTATCGGGGTTTTTTGTTATCTGACGTGAGAATAACTGGGCTTTTGGCCCTTTTTTTATGTCCTGGGGGTGGATTTGTCCACATTAGAGCAGAAATTAACAGAGCTGATGACAGCGCCCGTTGAAGCGCTGGGCTACGAACTGGTCGGTATCGAATTCGTTCGGGGTCGCACATCGACGTTGCGCATCTATATTGATAGTGAAGATGGCATCAACGTTGACGATTGCGCTGACGTTAGCCACCAGGTTAGCGCAGTTCTGGATGTCGAAGATCCTATCTCTGTCGCTTATAACCTGGAAGTTTCCTCACCTGGCCTCGAACGTCCACTGTTCAGTGCCGCGCACTACACCCGCTTCATCGGCGAAGAGGTAAGCCTCGTACTGCGAATGGCGGTTCAGAACCGTCGTAAATGGCAGGGCGTAATTAAAGCCGTTGATGGTGAAATGATAACCGTGGCGGTTGAAGGCAAAGATGAAGTGTTCGCGCTGAGCAATATTCAGAAGGCGAATCTGGTACCCCACTTTTAACAGTCTGGATTGAGGCCAAGCCCCCGATGAACAAAGAAATTTTGGCTGTTGTTGAAGCAGTTTCGAACGAAAAAGCGGTGCCGCGCGAAAAGATTTTTGAAGCGCTGGAAAGTGCTCTGGCGACGGCAACCAAGAAAAAATACGAACAGGAAATCGACGTTCGCGTCAGCATTGACCGCAAAAGCGGTGACTTTGACACCTTCCGCCGCTGGTTGATTGTTGACGAAGTGACAATGCCGACCCGTGAAATCACCCTTGAAGCCGCGCAGTTTGAAGACCCGAACCTGGGTCTTGGCGATTTTGTTGAAGACCAGATTGAGTCGGTCACCTTTGACCGTATCACCACCCAGACCGCAAAACAGGTTATCGTGCAGAAAGTGCGTGAAGCCGAGCGTGCGATGGTGGTCGATCAGTTCCGCGATCGTGAAGGCGAAATCATTACTGGTGTGGTGAAGAAAGTTAACCGCGATAACATTACGCTGGATCTTGGCAGCAATGCTGAAGCCGTTATCCTGCGTGAAGACATGCTGCCGCGTGAAAACTTCCGCCCGGGCGACCGTATTCGCGGTGTGCTGTATGCTGTACGCCCTGAAGCTCGTGGCGCACAGCTGTTTGTTACCCGTTCCAAACCTGAGATGCTGGTTGAACTGTTCCGCATCGAAGTGCCGGAAATCGGGGAAGAGGTTATCGAGATTAAAGCTGCCGCACGCGATCCGGGTTCTCGCGCCAAGATTGCTGTGAAAACCAACGACAAGCGTATCGACCCGGTCGGCGCCTGCGTAGGTATGCGCGGTGCGCGTGTCAAGGCCGTTTCGACAGAGCTGGGTGGTGAGCGTATCGACATCGTTCTGTGGGACGACAACCCGGCGCAGTTTGTCATCAACGCGATGGCACCTGCGGACGTGGCGTCTATCGTAGTTGACGAAGATAAACACACGATGGATATCGCGGTAGAAGCGGGTAACCTGGCGCAGGCGATTGGTCGTAACGGCCAGAACGTGCGTCTTGCTTCTCAGCTCAGTGGCTGGGAATTGAACGTGATGACCGTTGACGATCTGCAGGAAAAACACCAGGCAGAGACGCACGCAGCGATTGATACCTTTACTAAGTATCTCGATATTGATGAAGACTTCGCCACGGTTCTGGTAGAAGAAGGTTTCTCCACGCTCGAAGAACTGGCCTACGTGCCGATGAAAGAGCTGCTGGAAATTGACGGCCTTGATGAACCGACTGTGGAAGCATTACGCGATCGCGCCAAGAATGCGCTGACTACGCTGGCACTGGCCCAGGAAGAGAGCCTTGGCGATAACAAGCCACAGGATGACCTGCTTAACCTGGAAGGGATGGATCGTGCCCTGGCCGTTAAACTGGCCGCACGCGGTGTCTGTTCGCTGGAAGATCTGGCTGAGCAGGGCGTTGATGACCTTTCTGATATTGAAGGTCTTACCGACGCGCAGGCAGGCGAACTTATTATGGCTGCCCGCAACATTTGCTGGTTCGGCGACGACGCGTAATCAACTGTAGCAGGAAGGAACAGCATGACTGATGTAACCGTAAAAGCGCTGGCCGCCGAAATTCAGACTTCCGTGGATCGCCTGGTACAGCAATTCGCTGATGCAGGCATCCCGAAAGGGGCTGATGACTCTGTCACAGCGCAAGAGAAACAAACGCTGCTTACGCACCTGAACCGTGAACACGGTTCTGGTCCGGATAAGCTAACGTTGCAGCGCAAAACGCGCAGCACCTTAAACATTCCTGGTACCGGTGGTAAAAGCAAGTCGGTACAGATTGAAGTCCGCAAAAAACGCACCTTTGTGAAACGTGATCCGCTTGAGGCTGAGCGTCTCGCCGCGGAAGAACAGGCGAAGCGTGACGCGGAAGAGAAGGCCCAACGCGAAGCAGAAGAAACTGCTAAACGCGAGGCTGCAGAGAAAGCCCAGCGTCAAGCTGAAGAACAAGCCAAGCGTGAAGCCGCTGATAAAGCCAAGCGCGAGGCTGCGGAAAAAGACAAAGTGAGCAATCAACAAACTGATGTAGAAAACAAAGCGGTGCAGGCTGATAAGGCTCGCCGCGAAGCAGAAGCGGCTGAACTGAAGCGTAAAGCGGAAGAGGAAGCACGCCGTAAGCTTGAAGAAGAGGCTCGTCGTGTGGCTGAAGAAGCGCGCCGTATGGCTGAAGCAGGTGGCCCTGAGTGGTTGAAACCGGCTGAAGAAGAAGACAACAGCGACTATCACGTAACGACTTCTCAGCATGCCCGTCAGGCAGAAGATGAGAACGATCGTGAAGTGGAAGGCGGTCGTGGTCGCGGTCGTACCGCGAAAGCGCCGCGCCCGAAAAAAGGCAATAAGCATTCCGAAACCAAAGCTGACCGTGAAGAAGCTCGTGCGGCCGTACGCGGCGGCAAAGGCGGCAAAAACCGTCGCGGCAGCACCCTGCAACAGGGCTTCCAGAAGCCGGTTCAGGCGGTTAACCGTGATGTTATGATTGGCGAAACCATCACCGTTGCCGAACTGGCGAACAAAATGGCGGTGAAAGGCTCCCAGGTCATCAAAGCAATGATGAAAATGGGCGCTATGGCGACCATCAACCAGGTGA
>JALAGK010000588.1 GCA_022712475.1 Enterobacteriaceae bacterium | reverse complement strand
CTTCCACGTCTGACCAGGAGAGCGAACAGATATTGATAACCAACAGCTCAAACGGCTGGGCGTCTTCCGGCAGCGCGTCCGGGAATGTGGTCTGGCGTTTGGCTTCGCTGGCGTAAAAGCTGTTAAGCCAGGCGGTGAGATTCTCTGAGGTTGGTGGTGCGGTTTGCGCCGGTATGTCGCCGCCACCGGTCGCAGCAAGTTCATTACCTGTTGCGCCACTGGCGGGGGCCGTTGTCGCAGCGGTGGCGGGCGCACCGCCGCCAGGCGTGAGTGAAATGACCGGCCCGGTAATGGTCAGAACGTTTAGCCAGACCATCATTGCCACGACGAACACCGTTACACGCAACCATTGGGACAAAAACAGGTATGCCACTAACAGGACAAATGCTGCGCCCACCATCTGCCAGTTAATAAAGCGCGTAACGAGATCAATGATGTAATCGGTACTGAACTCTGCCAGTTGCTAGCCCTGGCTTGCAATGCTTTCGAGTCCAGGCAGCCAGGTATCACGCCAGAACAGCCCAAAACCAATCGGGATAGCTATCCAGTGGCGTAGTCGGTGCAACTTTGGATTAGGCAGTGGGAACAGCAAAAACGCCATGAAAACCAGGTTTTCCATCGCGTGAAAGTTCAGATAACCGGTCCACAACAGACCAAATTTGAGCAAAAAATAGTAGTTCCAGCCGGACAATCCGCGCCAGTATTGCCACAACGGCGAAAGTGATGAGGTTTTCGATTTTGAACGGTTAATCATGTTCTGGGTGTGTCCTGGCAGAATGGCTCCGGCGCAGCGTTCCGGCCGGTTTCACAGAGCGTGGTTTCATAAGCGTAATTCGAATCAGCCTTTTCAGGCGTGGCAGCCAGCGCGATCCCGCGTAGCCCAGCGGAATAAAAAGCACGGCGCACAGCACAATGAGCTGCAAAATATCGGTAATGTTCATCGCCTCGCACCTTCATCGGCCAGTAGCGTCACCGGTTCGGGGTCACGCCGCCAGTGGTGGTTTTCCCGGTGCACATTGAGCGGTTTTTCGTCCTCGCTGGTTTGTGCCAGCGGTTGCATCCATTGATCTTTAGGCACTTTTTGCAGCTGTACCAGCTCAGCAGCTATCTGGCTGTCTTCATACCACACCATACGATTGGAAATAATGTCGTTAACCGGCAGCGGGAAGAGGTGGCTTAGCGCGGTGTCGAGATCGTTAATGCGACAGAAAGACAGAAAAATCATCAGCCTGCCATTACCAATCGTCACGAAATCGCCCTGGCGGTTAGGGCGACACAGCGTCAGCGCTTGTTCAATACGCAGCCCTGGCACCGGGCGCAGCGCCACCAGAATGCCTTTGTTGTCGGCAGGCAGCAGCGGATTATTGAGCATGGTAGTGATGGCGTTACAAAACGCATCCCATTGTAGCCAGCCGCGCAGCTTGAGTGGGCGTAGGGCGTCGAACAGTACCGTCACATCTTCTGGCACGTGGCGACTGAAGTTCTGGCCCTGCACGCTTTCTATCATTGTCAGGCAGCGCGACAGCGGCGCATTCCACGGCACCACCAGGGTAGCGCCACAGCTCATCAGCAGGCGTTCATCGGTAGCACGCAGGCTGGCTTTGTTTTCACGCACAATGATTTTCAATGCGCTACCGCGCTGGCGGCGCAGCGAATGGATATGGCGGGCGAGTGGCTCAATCTGAGGGTTCTGGCTGAGCGAGAAAATAATGGTGGCGGCCTGTGCGCTGCGGGCGGCTTCAAACAACGCATCGTTGTCGTCAAAAAGCGTCCAGTATTCCGACAGCGGTGGTGCGCCTTCCAGCACGGCCACGTGACTCAGGATTTGCTTTTCGTCGCTGCGCGGCTGCGGTGTGTTTTCTTCCTGCTGGAGCAGATGCCAGGTATGGTCCTGCCAACGCAATTCAAGCTGCTGTTGCGCACTGACGCCTTTCTCGTTGCACCAGAAAGCGACATCATACAGGTGAATATCCCCCTGGAAGCGTAAACCGGCGAGTCCTGAGAGGCTGCGGTGGGCATCAACTAAAAAAGAGAACTGCGTATCCGTCTTATTTCCGGGGTTAACCACGAGAAGTGTGCAGTTATATATTTGACACCATTTGCTAATTTTATGTAACCAGTTGCGCAACAGTTTGGGAGTAATATTTTGCCAAAAGTTTTCAGCACATAACAACACCAGCAAATAGCGTTCCGGGTTGATGCTACACATGATATCTGTCGCGAGAAACTTTATACTGCTCTCGCTTTTCTGGGCGCTAAAAAGAGAGACCTTTTGCGGCCCTGTTTCGCCCGTGAGTTCAATAATTTTATCAGGCTCTGTCCCCATCACGATAACGGCAACTTTTGCATCATCCTGTTGAGCGGAAAGAGTGCTATTGACCAGGCGTCGGGCATCTTCATAACGGTCGGTATTTACCCACCACACGCCGCCTGCAGGCATATGCTGCAGTTCGTCCCAAAGTGCGATGCCGACCGGAAAAATGGGGTTCATGCGGACCCTTTTGCGTCAAAAAACAGTATGTATGTCAGTTTACTAGCGAAAGCCAGGAAATAAACCTAACATTGAAAATAAACAGCTTCAGATTTAGCATTGTAAATCAATTTCGCAAGGGGAGCATCGCCATATCTTCCCCGTTGCGTAATTACCTGGTCATGACTGCGTAAATAATCAGACGGACGGTGCCGAAATGAATGAGAAAGAACTCACGAATGAGCGGCAACAACAGCCGGGTTACGCCTTTCAAAACGATCTTCTGGCTTTAAGTAAGGCATTCTCTCTGCCAGATATCGATTACACCGATATATACCAGCGCGAACGACTGGTGGCAGCGATTGAGCGTTGGCCTTTGCTGGCAGAATTTGCGCAACATAAATAAAGGGAGCCAGCCTGATGGCAATCATTGGGTTGCAGGGGATTCGCGGGGGCGTCGGTACGACCTCCGTGGCCGCTGCATTAGGGTGGTCATTACAGTTTTTGGGGGAGTCGGTGCTGGTTGTCGGTGCGGCCCCTGACAATCTGTTACGCCTGTTTTTCAACGTCGCGTTTTCCCGGCCTGAGGGCTGGGCGCGGGCAATGCACGACGGCAAAGCCTGGCAACAAGCTGCCTGGCGCTATAGCGCACATTTAGACATTTTGCCTTTTGGTCAGTTGACACAGGCTGAGAGCGGCGATTTTCTGGCACAAACAGAAAACATTGACCGGTTTATTGCCGCCCTGGCAGCACTTAAAGCCAGCGGCCGCTACCGCTGGATTCTGGTTGATATGCCACAGGGTTTTACAACGTACACGCTGCGCACGCTTGAGGCGCACGACAACGTCATTACGGTAGCGCGCCCGGATGCGAACTGCCACGTGCGCCTGCACCAGCAGCCG
>JALAGK010000587.1 GCA_022712475.1 Enterobacteriaceae bacterium | reverse complement strand
CTATCGGTACTGATGCGCCCGCAGGTAGTCGGCGCACTGCTGACCACCGTTTTGAGTGCCGGGGCTATGTTTACGCTCTATACCTATATTTCGCCGGTGCTGCAACGTATCACGCACGCGACGCCGTCGTTTGTTACGCTGATGCTGGTATTGATAGGCGTGGGATTTTCCATTGGTAACTACCTGGGCGGGCGTTTTGCGGACCGTTCGGTTAATGGCACGCTCAAAGGCTTTTTGACGCTACTTATTATTGTAATGGCGACTATGCCGTGGCTTGCCAGTACTGAACTCGGTGCCGCAGTAGCCATGGTGGTATGGGGTACGGCAACCTTTGGCGTTGTACCTCCATTGCAGATGCGAGTGATGCGTGTGGCCCATGAAGCGCCGGGTTTGTCATCGTCAGTGAATATCGGTGCCTTTAATCTTGGTAACGCGCTGGGTGCCGCGGCGGGTGGGGTTGTGATTTCCAGCGGTCTCGGGTACAGCTTTGTTCCGGCAATGGGGGCGCTGATCGCGGCGCTGGGCTTGCTGCTGGTGATTTTCTCCTCCTCCCGCCATGCTATGCAGGAAGTCTGCGGCGCTGAGGCTGAATAAGATGCTGCGTTCCTGGCAGGCAATACTAAAGCCACCCTTCAGGGTGGCTTTTTTATACGGCCTTGAGAGGGAGGGCAACAGACAGCGGCCTGACTCATCGGGTACTGCCGTATAAAAAACGGCCCCAAAAGGGGCCGCGTGAAAAGGAATTTAAGCAAGTGAACCTGCATTAACGCAGATTTTGCGCTGTCACTACGCGGCGAGCGCCGACATAACGCTGCTGCCAGTAACTCTCGCTAAGCGAGGTTATCTGAATGTCCCGCCCGGTGCGTGGCGACTGGATAAATTTGCCGTTGCCGACGTAAACGCCAACATGGTCCGCCGCACCGCGTCCGCGAGTGCGAAAAAATACCAAATCGCCGCTCTGGAGCTCAGCGCGCTGAACAGGTGCGGCATCACGCAGGTGATACATTTCATTAGCAGTACGCGGAATACGAATTTTGACTAAATCTTTGTAGGCATAATAGACCAGTCCGCTACAGTCAAAACCGGTACGAGGTGAGCTTCCGCCCCAGCGGTAGGGTTTGCCAATCTGATCCATCAGCTTGTTCATGGCCACTTTTTGGGCTTTTTGCACGCGCACCTTGTGTGCTGAAGCCAGCGTATTGCTCTTCAGGCAGCTGCGTTTGTTCTTTTTACGCCCGGTACAGGTTAGCGCAGTCGTTTCCAGGGACGGGGAAGTGCGCAGCTTACCGCGACGCCGTGACGTCGTTTTGTTGGTACTGACCAGCGTTTTTTTCTTCAGGTTGCCTTTGCGTATCAGCGTGGTGCCGTGTTTTTTCTGAACCTTTTTTCCCGTAAGCGCTTTGTGGGCAGAGGTTTTACTGTGAACCGATGCCAGCGCTGAAGCGGGTAGGCTGGCCGCCAGCAGCATAGCGCACAGCGTTAACACCATACGTTTTTTGGTTGCCACTCATAACTCTCCTGATGAGCGTTCGACGCGAATTGTGAAAGCTGGCAGATTCTAATCCAGAAATTTTTAGCATGGCTAATACTCTTTTGTTACAGAACCAGACAAAAAAGGGATCGGCTACTTATCACGCGATTTCTCGCTAAAAAGGTTATTTTAAAGGCAATTTTATTGCATCGCTGTTGGCTCAGGGGTTAACCACGTAAAAGCAGGTGTTTTACCTCGACGCCGGAGTGGCTACAATGTAAGGCTTACGCCTCAGCACGTACTAAGGAAGCAAGACAATGAGCACCACGATTGAAAAAATTGAGCGCCAGATCGCCGAAAACCCCATCCTGCTGTATATGAAAGGCTCTCCAAAACTGCCAAGCTGCGGCTTCTCTGCGCAGGCGGTACAGGCGCTGGCGGCCTGCGGCGAGCGTTTTGCTTATGTGGATATCCTGCAAAATCCGGATATTCGCGCTGAGCTGCCAAAGTACGCAAACTGGCCGACCTTCCCACAGCTGTGGGTTGACGGTGAGCTGGTTGGCGGCTGCGACATCATTATTGAAATGTATCAGCGCGGTGAATTACAGACGCTGATTAAAGAAACGGCTGCAAAACACAAGCCAGAAGAGTCAGACGCGCAGTAATCTGCCCGCAATAAAAAAAGCGACCCTCTGGGTCGCTTTTTTTATATCCGAAAGGCGCTTATGCCTCTTCGGGCAGTGGCAGCGGCCATCCGCCCAGACGCTTCCAGCGGTTAACGATTTCGCAGAAAAGCTGGGGTGTTTGCTCGGTATCATAGAGCGCTGAGTGCGCCTGGCTTGAATCAAACGGGAAACCTGCGGCAATGCAGGCTTTAGCCAGTACCGTTTGCCCCAGCGCCAGTCCGCTTAGTGCGGCGGTGTCGAAGGTGACAAATGGATGAAATGGGTTGCGCTTAAGTCCCGCGCGCTCTGCTGCTGCCATCAGGAAGCCGTGATCGAACGTGGCGTTATGCGCCACCATAATGGCGCGATTACAGCCACTCTCCTTTATCCCTTTACGTACCATCTTGAAGATAGCGTGCAGTGCATCATATTCACTGACGGCTCCGCGCAGTGGGTTACTGGGATCGATGCCGTTAAACGCCAGCGCTTCTGGCTGCAGAATAGCGCCTTCGAATGGTTCAACGTGAAAGTGCAGTGTCTCATCGGCCGTTAACCAGCCATCAGCATCCATTTTGAGCGTGATGGCGGCAATTTCCAGTAACGCGTCGGTGCTGGCATTAAAACCGGCAGTCTCTACATCGATAACCACGGGATAAAAGCCGCGAAAACGGTCGCACAGACCAGTGAGTTGAGCAGTATCGGACATCGGTGTCTCTTAATTTACGAGGAGAAGCAAGGGGCATTATGGCAAATTTCAGGGTGGGATGCAGCAGGCAGGGCGCGCTTGCGCCCTGCATCGGTCAGTTACCGAGGCCTTTACCGGCGTCTTTTGCTTCGATAAGCTCGATTTTGTAACCGTCCGGGTCTTCCACAAAGGCAATAACGGTGCTGCCGCCTTTGACCGGACCGGCTTCACGGGTGACGTTCCCGCCATTGCGACGAATACGCTCGCAGGCTTCTGCTGCATTATCCACGCTCAGCGCGATATGACCGTAGGCATTACCGAGATCGTAGCTTTCAACGCCCCAGTTATAAGTCAGCTCAATAACGGCTTCTTCGCTTTCCGGGCCATAGCCAACAAACGCCAGTGAGTACTTGTACTCCGGGTTTTCACTGGTGCGCAGCAGCGTCATGCCCAGCACATTGGTATAAAACTCAATGGAGCGTTGCAGATCGCCAACGCGCAGCATTGTATGAAGTAAGCGCATAAATTCCTCGTAAATATAATGGGTTATTTTAGGGGCGTGCCGAATCCCGGCATGGCATAAAGTATAGCGGCGCAATGGCGCCGCTATCAATCGAACCTGCTTACAGAGTTGGGTAGTCAGTGTAGCCTTCTGCACCACCACCGTAGAAACTCTCCGGACGTTGCGGGTTAAGCGGTGCGTTCTGGCGCAGGCGCTCAGTGAGATCCGGGTTAGCGAGGTAGTCACGCCCAAACGCCACAGCATCGATGTAACCTGCCTCAATCAGTTTTTCTGCTTTCTGCGCCGTGTAGGCGCCTGCACCGATAATCACGCCGCTAAAGCGCTCACGTACCTGTTTACGAAAGGCTTCTGAATACGGTTTACCGCCCGCCCAGTCTGGCTCGGAGATGTGCAGATAAGCCAGGTTGCGTTTGTTCAGCTCGCTAATCAACCACAGTGCAGCTTCTTCCTGGTCTTCACCGTTATCCAGCCCGTTGAATGGCCCAAGCGGTGAAATACGAATACCAATGCGATCGGCGCTCCAGGCACCAATGGCGGCGTCCACCACTTCAAGCGTCAGACGTGAGCGGTTTTCGATGCTGCCACCGTACTGGTCGGTACGGTGATTTGAAGCTGGTGACAGGAACTGATGCAACAGATAACCGTGTGCCGCATGTAATTCAACGAGATCGAACCCGGCTTCGTTCGCATTCGCGACCGCCTGACGGAAATCAGCGACGATACCTGGGATCTCGTTGAGTTCCAGCGCACGTGGGGTAGAGGTATCAACACGTATAGCCTTACCTTCCCCATCGCGCAGTGTGGTACGGGTTTGCGCATTAATCGCAGACGGCGCGACCGGTGCAAGGCCGCCCGGTTGCAGGCTTGAGTGTGAAATCCGGCCGGTATGCCACAGCTGTACCGCCATATGGCCGTTTTCAGCGTGTACGCCATCGGTGATTTTACGCCAGGCGGTAATCTGTTGGGGGCTGTGCAGGCCCGGTGCACCGGCATAGCCTTTAGCCTGGGCAGAAATCTGCGTCGCTTCGCTGATAATAAGCCCGGCACCGGCGCGCTGGCGGTAATATTCGCCCATTAGCGGCGTTGGAATGTCGCCCGGCTCAATACTGCGCAGGCGCGTCAGCGGTGCCATCAGAACGCGGTTCGGTACGTTAATGGCCCCGATGCGCAGCGGTGTAAACAGTTTTTCAATTGTCATACGGATTCCTTAATAGACCGGTCGTCTTGTGTTGTTGTCATTCACTAAAATCGACGCCCGTTATGAGACGGGCGTGATAATCGTGTTTTCTACCAGTGCCAGTGCGCTTTGTAGCGGCACAGCGCTGCGGGAGATTTTGGCCTGCAGGTTGGCACCCAGCCACAGGGCGTACAACGCCTGAGCATATGCCTGCGCATCACCATTAAAGGTTAGGCTGCGTTCGTCATTGCGCCCACGAGTCAACGTCGTAGCCAGCAAGGCAATCACTTTGCTGGCACCCAAATCGAGCGCCGTACGCATCTCTTCAGAGAGATCACACACCTCAGCGGAAAGCTTGACCGTCAGGCAGTCGCACATCATGCCGCTTTCACAGAAGTTATTAAGCCCGATGCGATACCAGGCCAGCAGCAATTCACGGGCGCTGGCGTCACGGCGGGCAAAATGCTCGCTCAATCGCTGCCCGGACGTGCTGTAGTAGCGCTTGAGCATTTCCACCCCAAATGCCTCTTTGGAGGGAAAGTAGTGATAAAACGAGCCCTTGGGCACACCAGCGGTTCGCAGCAATTCGCTTAATCCCATTCCGGTAAAGCCGAGCTGTAAACTGAGCTGCTCGCCGGTGGCCAGCAGGTGTTCGCGAGTGTCATGTTCTGTTTTCTTGTTCATAGCGCATTACTGTAATAGACCGGTTGGTCTATTGCAAGTGTAAAAATAACCCCCGTGACTACACGGGGGAAAATTCATGCTGTGCGACAGGGTTGGGTCAAATCCAGATTCGGTCGATAAACTTTCGTTTTCACATCCATCATGCCCAGTAAGGTATCAAACAGATTATCCTGAGAGATTTCTCGCGACGCGGCTTCTTTTTGCAGGCAAGTCTTACTGAGACTGAACTGATTAGCGTAGCCGTCTGACAGCCAGAACAGAAAGGGGATGCGGATTTGCTCCTGTGGTGCCAGCATGCGTGGCGTGCCGTGCAAATACATTCCTGACTCGCCCAGCGACTCGCCGTGATCAGACAGATACACCAGCGCGGTGTTCATTTGCCCCTGGCGCGTGCGCAGCTTATCGATAGTGCGGCTGACAATATCATCAGTATAAAGAATGGTGTTGTCATAGGTGTTTACCAGTGACTGACGGTCACAGTCTTCTATCTGATTAGTGTCGCAGGTGGGTGTGAAGCGCCTGAACTGCGCAGGATAGCGCTGATAATAGGCCGGACCGTGGCTACCCATAATGTGCAGCACGATCACTGAGTCGCGCTGAAGACCATCCAGTACATTATCGAGTCGGTACAGTTCGGCATCGTCCAGGCAGGAACCATTTTTACAT
>JALAGK010000586.1 GCA_022712475.1 Enterobacteriaceae bacterium | reverse complement strand
GTAAAGGGCTTACGCCAAAACATCTGTGGCCACGCCATCACGGCCACGGCCCAGCGGGCGTAAAGCTGGTTGAACAGTTGTGCCAGCGCCTGCGGGTACCCAATGATATTCGCGATTTGGCAAAACTGGTGGCTGAATTCCACGACCTGATTCATACCCTGCCCATTCTGCGCCCTGAAACGCTGGTGAGACTGTTCGATTCTCTCGATGCCTGGCGTAAACCACAGCGCGTGGAGCAACTCGCCTTAACCAGCGAGGCTGACGCACGCGGGCGTACCGGTTTTGAAGCAAGCGATTATCCACAGGGCCAACTGTTGCGCGAGGCCTGGCAGGTCGCACAGAGCGTGTCGACTAAAGAGGTGGTTGCGCTGGGTTTTAAAGGCGTGGAAATTCGTGAAGAGTTGACGCGAAGGCGCGTTAAAGCCGTTGCGCAGTGGAAATCGCAGGCTTGCCCTCAGCCCAAAAGCTGAGGGCTGTGGGCGTCAGAAGAACACCACGTATACCGCTGCTGCCACAATAAAGCGATAGATAGCAAACGGGATAAAAGAGATACGCTTAATCAATTGCAGGAAGGTCTTGATAGCAATTAACGCAACGATAAAGGCGGTGACAAAACCCACCGCAAACATCGGCAGGTCAGCCAGGCTCAGGAATCCCCAGCTTTTATAAATATCCAGCGCCGTTGCGCCCATCATCATCGGCACAGCCAGCAGAAATGAGAACTCTGACGCCGCATAGCGGCTTACCCCCATCAGCATACCGCCGGAAATAGTCGCACCGGAGCGTGAAAAGCCCGGCCACAGCGCCAGACACTGAAAACAGCCAATCATAAACGCCTGACGATACGTCACGTCGTCAACGCCAACGGCACGCGGCTCTTTAGGCTTGAAGCACTCTGCTGCAATCAACAGCAGGCCGCCTACTACCAGCGCATACATCACATTTACCGGGTTAAACAGCGATTTAATGGTGTCGTGAAAAATAGTACCAATAACAACCCCCGGGTCATGCCAAGCAGGATATGGATGCGCGACAGTCGCCCGGTACCCTCGCCCTCATGAGGCTTCGGCCCAAAATGAATGCCTATCAGGCCAAACAGACGACGCCAGAACATCACCACCACAGCGAGAATGGAGCCAAGCTGAATCACCACTTCAAATGTTTCTGCCGTATCACCTTCAAATCCCAGCAAATGCCCGACAATAATCATATGTCCGGTGCTGGATACGGGCAGGAACTCGGTCAGCCCCTCGACAACCCCAAGAATGGCGGCTATCACCAGTGAATGCACATCACCCATCAAAAAACCCTCTGAAATCCTTAAAGGAAAAACGGCCCGCAGGCCGGAAATGTTCACGCAGTATGACCCGGCATCCCGCGTTTGGTTTAACCCACGCGCGGTTATTTTTATTCTTTCGGAAAATTGCCACGCTCAATGATGACGCCTACGCTTGCCGCACGTGCTACGGCGCCGGGTTTGCTGACTTTGATGCGCACCCACGGCGAGCGAAAACGGTTTTGTAACAGCGCAGCCACTTCTTCTGCCACACGCTCGACCAGCGCAAAACGCCCACCTTCAACGTGTGCGACAATCGCGTCACATACGTCGGCATAGCTCAGGCAGTCGTTAACGTTATCGCTCACGGCAGCAGCGCGGTTGTTCCAACCCATTTCGATATCGAACACCAGTTTCTGTTCAATCGTCTGTTCCCAGTCATAAACACCGATGGTGGTGATGACCGAAAGCTGCTCAATAAATACAATATCCATCACAATTTACCCGTTTTGATGTGTGCCTGGTTTAGTCTGGAACCACGTTATCTACACTGGCTAACGCGCTGTTTTGCTCGTATAAACAAATAAACGGCAGTTCAACGCTGCTTTTCACATCCCAGACTGGGGATACCACTTGCCAGTAAATATGCGTATTATCCTTTGATGCAGAAAATTACACGACATTTTCACAACGGAACAGCGTTATGAGTGCAATCGCGCCTGTGATGATTATCCTCGCGTACCTTTGCGGCTCTGTTTCCAGCGCCATTCTGGTTTGCCGCCTTGCCGGTTTACCAGACCCCCGGGAGAGCGGTTCACGTAATCCCGGCGCGACCAATGTCTTGCGCATTGGCGGTAAAGGCGCAGCCGTAGCGGTGCTCATTTTCGACGTACTGAAAGGCATGTTGCCGGTATGGGCTGCATGGGCGTTGGGCGTCACGCCATTCTGGCTCGGGCTTATTGCGATTGCTGCCTGTCTGGGCCATATCTGGCCGGTGTTTTTTGGCTTTCGTGGTGGTAAAGGTGTGGCGACGGCGTTTGGCGCTATCGCGCCCATTGGCTGGGACCTTACCGGCGTGATGGCGGGCACCTGGCTGCTCACCGTGCTTCTGAGCGGCTACTCTTCACTTGGCGCTATTGTTAGCGCACTTATCGCTCCGTTCTATGTATGGTGGTTTAAGCCGCAGTTCACCTTTCCGGTTGCCATGCTGTCATGCCTGATTCTCTGGCGCCATCACGATAATATTCAGCGCCTGTGGCGCGGCCAGGAAACAAAAATCTGGAAGAAACTGCGTCGCAAGAAAGCGAGCGATGAGGAAAGCGGAGAGACAAAGTAGTCACTTTGCCTCTCGCGAAGATTACACTGCCGCAGGCAGTTCAGACAATGGCCAGCGCGGGCGCACGCTCACGCTCAAATCCGTCACGCAACCTGCCTTCAGTCGCACCATTCCCGCATACGCAATCATCGCGCCGTTATCGGTACAAAACTCAGGACGTGCGTAAAACACTTCACCACGGCGTTTTGCCATCATTTCAGCAAGCTTTGCCCGCAGGGTACGGTTAGCGCTCACGCCACCCGCCATCACGAGACGTTTAAAGCCGGTCTGGTCCAGCGCCCGCTTGCATTTGATCATCAGCGTATCCACTACCGCGTCTTCAAACGCGCGGGCGATGTCGGCACGTGTTTGCTCGTCATTGTCGCCGCTGCGAATGGTGTTCGCAGCGAAGGTTTTCAGGCCAGAGAAGCTGAAGTCAAGCCCGGGTCTGTCGGTCATCGGGCGCGGGAACACAAAGCGCCCCTGCGTACCCTGTGCGGCCATTTTAGAGAGCATTGGGCCACCGGGATAATCCAGCCCCAGCAGTTTGGCGGTTTTATCAAACGCTTCACCTGCGGCATCATCAATGGACTCACCCAACAGTTCATATTCACCAATACCGGTCACGCTGATAAGCTGAGTATGCCCCCCTGATACCAGCAGTGCCACAAACGGGAACGCAGGGGGATTATCTTCCAGCATAGGGGCCAGCAGATGGCCTTCCATATGGTGCACCGCCACCGCAGGCACATCCCAGGCAAACGCCAGCGCGCGCCCAACGGTAGCCCCAACCAGCAACGCCCCAACCAGCCCGGGACCTGCGGTATACGCCACCGCGTCGATATCCGCGTGGGTAAGATTTGCGTCTTTCAGCGCCGCCTGAATCAGCGGTACCGTCTTGCGCACATGGTCGCGGGAGGCCAGTTCAGGGACCACGCCGCCGTAATCGGCGTGCAGTTTTACCTGACTGTACAATTGGTTGGCTAACAGCCCCTGTTTGTCGTCGTAGATAGCGACGCCGGTTTCGTCGCAGGATGTTTCTATTCCCAGTACACGCATGGTTTTACTTTCTGCCTCTGTTGATACCGCGCAGTGTATGCCCGCAACGCGGCGAAGTAAAACTTTGCTCACTTCACCGCCAGAGCTGGTGTATACTATTGCGTCCTTATCGGAGCCTGGCAAAAAGCAGGGTTCAGGTTCCGGCGGTGCTTTACAAAGCAGCAGCTGTTGAAGTAAAATTCCGCACCATTTTGAAACAAGGCTGGCACCCATGCCAGCGGCAAACCGAATTAATAAAGGTGAGAGGCACATGCCGGTAATTAAAGTACGTGAAAACGAGCCGTTCGACGTAGCACTGCGTCGCTTCAAACGTT
>JALAGK010000585.1 GCA_022712475.1 Enterobacteriaceae bacterium | reverse complement strand
TTTCAGGGGGGTTATCGGCAAAAGGCTGCCAGCCGGGAGCGCCGGTGAGAGTCACCGCCTGTGCTTTACCGGTACCCAGAGCCAACGCCGCGCCCGACCATGCAAGAACCTGCCGACGCGTAATGCCCGGCAGCGTTTTCTTTGGTTTGCGCATGTTGCTTCCTTAAGAATCGAAAATTGCTGCTGCGGGAATGAGTTGACGCAGCAAATGATAGCGCTATAAGGGTAGAATGTTTTGTTTTGTAAATAAAAGGTTATAACGTGCTTTTAAATGCTTTAATTGTTAAGAAATATTAAATTAATCCGATGTGCTTTCAGCAAATTGCGATATAAATGACCCTTAAAAGCCTGGTGGTATAGTTAAAAACTCTCATCCAAACCCGGGGTTATCAACGCTTAAAGGAAAACGCGTTACAATAACGCTTTGTCCTGAAGTGAATGGAGAACGGGTGTGCGTCCCGATAAATCCCTGACCGCATTTGACATCCGACTCTATCGCCACTACCGCGTGGTACACGGTATTCGTGTTGCCTTGGCGTTTGTCTTGACGTTTTTGATGGTGCGCTGGCTTGACGTGCCGGAAGGCAGTTGGCCACTTATCACGCTGGTCGTTATTATGGGGCCTATTTCGTTTCTGGGGAATGTGGTGCCGCGCGCGTTTGAACGTATTGGCGGGACGTTTTTTGGCGCACTGCTGGGACTGGTGGCGCTCAAGCTGGAATTATGGTCACTGCCACTTATGCTTATCTGGTGTGCCGCCGGGATTTTTATCTGTGGTTATCTGGCGTTGGGCAAAAAGCCGTATCAGGCGCTGCTTATAGGTATCACGTTGTCGGTAGTGGTGGGCGCGCCGACGGGGGATATTGAGACCGCGCTCTGGCGCAGCGGCGATGTGATTTTAGGTTCACTGCTCGCTATGTTGTTCACCAGTATCTGGCCGCAGCGAGCATTTATTCTCTGGCGTATGCAAATGGCGGATTTCTTTACCACCTTTAGCCGCCTGCATCAGGCGGGAATGTCTCCCAATCTGGTCGAGCGCCCGCGCCTTGATAAACCCCTGCAAACGATGCTCAATGATGTTGTGAAACTTCGTGCGCTCATTGGTCCTGCCAGTAACGAAACGCATATTCAGAAGGCGGTGTTCGAGGGTATTCAGACGGTGAGTCGTAACATTGTTTGTACGCTGGAGATGCAAATCAACGCATGGTGGGCCTCACGGGAGAGTCATTTTGTGATGCTTAACGCCCATACGTTGCGTGATACGCAACAGATGACGCAGCGTACGCTTGAAGCGCTTGCCCAGGCGCTGCATGATGGCAATCCCAGGGCGGTTAAACGTAATAGCGAAGAGCTGGCCGAAATAGCAAGCGAGCTGCGTGCGCTGATGCAGGAGCGTGAATCGAATATCACTGAAGCAACCCCCATTCATGGTTATGCGTGGTTGAGCCTGGAGCTGGCGCGCCAGCTGGAATTACTGTCTCGACTCATTGCCAGGGCGCTGCGCAAATAAGCGTCTCGCACATCAGGTTGTTTCGATTCAGCGTGATTTAAGGTTATGATAAAAGAAATGTCTTAAGCGCGAAGACAACCAGTGTCATAGACAGTCGCTATCCTTTAAGCTGCACAGCCAGGCGGTTGTCTGAAAGAGAATCCGAGTCTCAAATAGCAGGGGTGTCAAAATGGAAAATACCAAGCAGTCTTTTCATGACGTACTGGAGTTTGTGCGTCTGTTTCGCCGCAAAAATAAGCTCAAGCGTGAAATTCAGGACGTTGAGAAAAAAATTCGTGATAACCAGAAGCGCGTACTGCTGCTGGACAACCTGAGCGACTACATCAAGCCGGGCATGAGCGTTGAAGCTATTCAGGAAATCATTGCCAGCATGAAGACCGACTATGAAGATCGCGTGGATGATTACATCATCAAAAACGCTGAACTGTCGAAAGAACGCCGCGAAATCTCCGACAAGCTCAAAACAATGGGCGAGCCGAAAAGCGCATAAAATCCGTTGAGTTGTTCTGGAGTAGAATGCCAGTCAGTCTCTGACTGGCATTTTTTTATGCATGAACTGTCAGGTGTTGTCTGCGCTCGCTTATCAACGTTGTGATAAACGGGGCATCATAGTGCCAGCAACCGCAAAAACGCTGGCCTGCCTGTAGCCCCGGCGCGAGGGTGTGATTGAGTTCAAGCGTAAACACGCCGTCACCCACCTCCACCAGAGAAGCCGCATCAAAACCAAAGAATGTGCGCACTTCTGGCCACAGTGCTTTATAAAGACTCTCCTTGGCTGAAAATGCCAGCAAAATGCCGAGCGCGGTGTCCTGCATGCATCGTTCAAGCAGCGCGCTTTCACCAGCATCTGTTACTTCTGAGGCGGGTTCCAGCATGGGCAGGCGGTCAAAGCGTTCGGTATCTACGCCGATACGCCACGCCACCGTGTCACACACGGCAACAGCCAGTGCCCGGTTTTCCGCATGGCTGATGGAACCAGACACCCCGGCTGGCCAGAGTGGAGCACACTGTGGCGAGCGCTCAACCACGCCTGTTATCTGATACGCCGTCAATAGCTGTTGGCTGCACCAGCGTCCGGCCAGATACTCCGCACGACGTTTTACAACCGCGCGCGCCAGGTCTGTGGGAAAGGGAATATTCAGTTGTGCAAACTGAGCGTCACTGTAGTGCGCGCGCTCAAACGTAGCGCAACAAAAGCGCACCTGCGCCAGCGTAGTCACAACGCCTTCAGTCACCTGAGGCAGAAAAGGCGCGAGCGATGAGTGGCTGAGAATGTGCAACATGGGCTGCATCCGTGAATAAAAGACGTATCATAACACGCGACTGTGGTGGGTTTTTCCCCGACGCGCGGCAAAAAGTTCCTCACTGTAAAACAGAACTCGTCGCTTTTGTGAAAGGGATCAACTGTTGCCATTGCCAGCGTTTACGCTAATAGCGGGCGGCTCCATGATGGTATTCATCATCCTGAACCGTGCGGTAAATTCATGTCCCAGATTGACTCTCCAACACTCGCTGAGCTACTGGCGCGCAGAGACTTTGAACAACCCGGCGTGACGCAGATTAACCGGCTTGATATGCATCCCCCATTTTCCGGCTGGCGTGACGCTGGCGCTGCGAGAGATGATAGCCCGAGTCCGTTTGTGCAAAGCCTGAATGGCGACTGGCAATTTTCATACTTTCACAGCCCGTTTGAGGTGCCCGAAGCATGGGTGAATGACGATTTACCCACTGCAACCGTGATTCCGGTGCCCGCTAACTGGCAGCTTCATGGCTACGATGTGCCAATCTATACCAACATCAACTACCCCTTTACCGTCGCGCCCCCGCATGTGCCAGTGCACAACCCTACCGGTTGTTACTCGCGAACATTTTCACTACCCACAGACTGGCGTGAGGCTGGGCATACCCGCATTGTTTTTGACGGCGTGAATTCGGCGTTTTACCTGTGGTGTAACGGTGTGTGGGTGGGGTACAGCCAGGACAGCCGTTTGCCCGCTGAGTTTGACCTCACTACTGTGCTGCGTGACGGAGAAAATCGCATTGCGGTCATGGTGCTGTGCTGGTGTGTGGGCTCATATCTGGAAGATCAGGATATGTGGCGTATGAGTGGGATATTTCGTGATGTCTGGCTGCTTAATAAAGCCGCGACCAGTCTGTCAGACGTGCGCCTGCTCGCTGAACTCAGCCCGGAAATGACGCACGGAACGCTCAGTGCGGCACTGCGCGTTGCCGGTTTAACCGCCGATTGTCGCCTGGTGCTTCAGCTGTGGGACGGCGAGCAATGTGTTGGGGAGGCAACAGGCGCGCCCGGCGGCAAGGTAGTGGACGAACGGGGAGGGTATGACGAACGTACCACGCTGCGCCTGAGCGTTGCACAGGTGAAACCGTGGAGTGCGGAAACGCCGCATCTCTACCGCGCCGTTGTGATACTGCGAGATGGCGCAGGTAATGTGCTGGACGTAGAAGCATACGATACCGGGTTTCGCAATGTCGCCATTCAAAATGGCCTGCTCACGCTTAACGGCAAGCCACTGTTACTGCGGGGGGTTAACCGTCACGAGCATCATCCGGCGCGCGGGCAGGTGATGGATGAAGCGACGATGCTGAACGATATCCTGCTTATGAAGCAGAACAACTTCAATGCGGTGCGCTGCTCGCATTATCCCAACCATTCGCTCTGGTATCGCCTGTGCGATCGCTACGGGCTATACGTGGTGGACGAGGCCAATATTGAAACCCACGGCATGCAGCCCATGTCTCGGCTGGCGGATGACCCGCGCTGGCTACCGGCCATGAGTGAGCGGGTAACACGCATGGTGCAGCGTGATAGTAACCATGTCAGCATTATTCTGTGGTCGCTTGGCAATGAGTCCGGTCATGGCGCCAACCATGATGCGCTGTACCGCTGGGTGAAAACAACCGATGTGTCTCGCCCGGTACAATATGAAGGTGGCGGTGGCAACACGACGGCAACGGACATCATATGCCCAATGTATGCGCGGGTTGACCAGGATCAGCCTTTCCCGGCGGTCCCCAAGTGGTCTGTTAAAAAATGGGTAGGAATGCCGGGTGAAACGCGCCCGCTTGTGTTGTGTGAATATGCCCATGCAATGGGCAACAGCCTGGGGGGATTTGACAAATACTGGGCCGCTTTTCGCCAGTATCCACGTTTACAGGGTGGATTTGTCTGGGACTGGGTCGATCAGTCGCTGACGCGAACCGATAACGACGGCACCTGCTGGCAGGCCTATGGCGGTGATTTTGGCGATACCCCTAACGACAGGCAGTTTTGCATGAACGGGCTGGTGTTTGCCGACCGCACG
Organism: Enterobacteriaceae bacterium; assembly: GCA_022712475.1. Taxonomy (GTDB): domain Bacteria; phylum Pseudomonadota; class Gammaproteobacteria; order Enterobacterales; family Enterobacteriaceae; genus Tenebrionibacter. The sequence continues at coordinate 3,113 of JALAGK010000585.1, read as the reverse complement.
CCGCATCCGTCTCTGTTTGAGGCGAAACACGCCCAGCGTTTTTTTATCTTTACGCTGATACAAGTTGCGCCACTGTGCCTTGAGGTAGAAAGCGAATACCTGTTTCGCCACAGTGATAATGAGCAGTTGCACTGGCGGCTTGAATTAGACGGGATTGTTGTGATGCGTGGTGAGACGACGCTCAATCTGCCGCCGCAGGGCAAGCAGACGCTGGTACTGGATATCCCTGAAGTTGAGGGCGCAGCGGGTCAGCAGTTATGGCTTTGTGTGGATGTGGTACAGCCGCGAGCCACGCCCTGGTCGGCAGCCGGGCATATCAGCGCGAGTGAGCAGTGGCGGCTGGCGCTAAAAACGCCGCCAGCGCAGATAATTTCACCTGCAAATGCGCCATTGTTTACGCCAGGCGACGTGACTTACGAGATTGGCGTTGCGCAACAGCGCTGGCGTTTTTGCCGCCAGAGCGGGGTACTGGCGCAGTGGTGGCAGGGCGAGCAACCGCTTTTTCTCACGCCTCTTTATGACCAGTTCACCCGTGCCGGGCTGGATAACGACATTGGGATCAGTGAGGCGCAAAACATTGACCCCAACGCCTGGGTGGAGCGCTGGAAGGCTGCGGGCTATTACGACTTGCAGCTGGTGCTGCTGTCGATGCAGGCTGATGTACTCAGCCATAGCGTGCAGGTGTGTACACGGCATGCCTGGCGGTTTGCGGGAGAAGATCGTTTTATCAGCGAGAAGTGCTGGCGTATCGACGGCGATGGCACAATGACGCTTGATGTAGAGATTCAGATAGCGTTCGGGCAACCGCCGCCTGCGCGTATAGGTCTGAGCTGCCAGCTGGCGGCGCGTTATAATGAAGTCAGCTGGCTTGGCCGCGGTCCCCACGAGAACTATCCAGACAGGAAAAGCAGTGCCAGGCAGGGATGTTGGCGTTTGCCGCTGCCGGCGCTACACACCCCTTATGTGCGACCCTGCGATAACGGCTTACGTTGTGACACGCGCAGACTTGAATACGGTGCACTGCGGGTAGAAGGTGATTTTCAGTTTGCTATTGGCCGTTACAGCCCACGTCAGTTGCACGAGGTTACGCACCGCCATCTGCTGTATGAAGAGCCCGGCACCTGGTTGAATATTGACGGCTTCCATATGGGGGTGGGCGGCGATGACTCCTGGAGCCCGAGTGTTAGCCAGGAATATTTGTTGCAGGCAGAACGCTATCGCTACCAGTTGCGCTGGCACTATGAGTCAATAACAGACGTGGGGCAGCCAGAAGACTGACGCTTGATTACCGTACTAAGCTCGGGTGTAACCGCTCAAGCGTGTGAACAACACCGCCGCCATGCGCTGACATGGCGGCTATTTCAGGTGCCTGCGGGATTGCGCGCTCACTCACAAACAGCGCCGGGAATACCAAAGCAGTGCAGTTAAATCGGCCAGACAGGCAGCAAGAAAAAGGGCTGTTGCGTTTACAGAGGCATCACCATTTCATGCCAGGCCATACCGCCGTGGTCGGACTCAGAAGGGCGCACATAGCGGTAACCCATTTTCTCATACAGCGGCACGTGGCGTTCTTTGCACATTAAATGGATTTCTGTTTTACCAAGTTTGCGCATCTGGCTGACAAATGTCGCCATCATCGAGCTCGAGAGTCCTTTTCCCTGCCAGTCCGGGTCGATAACAACTGACATAATGACAACCTTTGGTGCCTGTGCATCATGGCCAACAAGCTCTTTGAACGCTTCGTCAGACATCACCACATTCCAGGCACAACCGCTGTTAATAAACCCAATGAGCGTGCCTTCCTGCTCCATCACCAGAAACCCCTGCGGATAGCCTGCGATGCGCAGCGCAATTTTCTCAAGCGTTGCCGCCTCATCGCCCTCATAAGCGCTACGTTCAATCTCGTAACAGCGTTGTGCATCCTCTTTTCTGGCTATGCGCCATGTAATATTTGACAAAATTGTGTCCTCATAATGAATGTGGCGCATAGTTTATCCTGCTTTCTGGCGGTATAACGTGCAATGTTTTCAGCATGGAATGATAGTTATGCATAGTGCTTTGCGACGCCTCGATTTAAATCTACTGCTTGTTTTTGATGCGCTGCTGCGTACCCGAAGCGTAACGCTTGCCGCACAAGAGCTGTCGCTAAGCCAGTCGGCATGCAGTCACGCGCTGGCGCGGCTGCGAGAAGCACTGGACGACAGATTATTTATACGCAACGGCGGGCTGATGCAGCCAACGCCGTTGGCACAACGCCTGGCACCTTCCATTAGTGCCACGCTAAATACGCTTTCCGGTTGTCTTGCCGAAGCGCAACATTTCGATCCAGCAACCAGCAGGCAAATTTTTACCTGTGCGGCGACCGATTACACTGGCTTTGCGCTGTTGCCGCACTTCATCAGCCGTCTCCAGCAGCAGGCGCCGTACGTGCATATTAACATCATACAATCACGCTCAGCCGACTCGCTGGAGGAGTTGCGTGCCGGGCGTATTGATTTTTCCCTTGGGTTCGGTGGGCCAGATGAAGCCCTGTCAGAGGACATCCGGGCGGTAGATGGTTTTACCGATGACTATGTGGTTATGGCGCGCACCCGGCATCCGGTGGTGGGTGCACGACTGACGCTTGAGCGCTATCTGGCCTGCCGGCACATCGTTATTCGCCCGTGGCACGATGAGCCAGGTGTTATCGACGGTATTCTGGCACAGCAGGGGCTGACGCGTGAGATAGCGCTACAGTTACCCACCATGATGGGGGCACCGTTTATCGTGGCGGAATCCGACTTGTTAATCACCATGCCGCGTCATGCCGCACGCACGTTCAGCAGTCTTGCCGGGCTGGATATTTTCCCGGTGCCTTTTGCTACGCCAGAATACACGTTGCGTGTCTGGTCGCATTGTTCAACAGCAAGTAGCGGTGCCCATCGCTGGGTAGAGAAGCGCCTGCTTGAGGCCATGAACGGCAAGGGAGAAACGGTGTAAGGCCGGGGGAAATCCGGGGCTGGAAAAAGCAAAAAGCCCGCATAAAGCGGGCTTTTAAAATCTGGCTCCTCTGACTGGACTCGAACCAGTGACATACGGATTAACAGTCCGCCGTTCTACCGACTGAACTACAG
>JALAGK010000584.1 GCA_022712475.1 Enterobacteriaceae bacterium | reverse complement strand
TGCGAGCATCGCGCATTTTATACAAGTAAAACCACGGTCGCTTACCGCCCAAAGCACCACAGGTAAACGTTAATAACTCCACATAAACCATAAAATCCACGCTAAACAGCGAAAACCGTAAAATTTCCCTCTGCCGGTACACCCGTCTTTTCCCGCAACATAAAAAAACGCGCGGCCCTAAAGCCGCGCGTTAATCATTTATCTGCGCGAAATAACGCGCAAACCCACAGTGTTACAGCGCGTGCGCGCCCGCATCATTGTGAATTTTATCCACCAGTTCCATCTCTTCGCTGCTCAGCAGCTTCTCGATGTCGACCAGAATAATCATGCGCTCATCCACTGCGCCAAGGCCCATCAGGTACTCGGTTGACAGCGTCACGGAAAACTCCGGCGCCGGTTTAATCTGCTCGGTGGTCAACGACAACACGTCGGATACGCCGTCCACCACAATCCCCACTACACGTTGGTTCACGTTCAGTACGATAACCACGGTATTGTTGTCATAGCGGATGTTTTCCTGGGCAAACTTCACACGCAGGTCAACAATCGGCACGATAATGCCGCGCAGATTGGTCACGCCTTTAATAAAGTCTGGCGTATTCGCGATACGGGTTACGCGATCGTAACCGCGGATTTCCTGTACTTTAAGTATTTCAAGGCCATATTCTTCCTGGCCTAGTGCGAAAATCAGGTACTCCTGGCCAAGGTTTTCAACCGCCATCTGGTTGTCTGAAGCCATGCTCATCATGTTGATATCTCCTGGATAGCGCGGCCGTCACTCGGTGACGTCAGCGATACGTTTGTCACGACACAGTTGTGGCAACGCGGCCACGTCCACAATCAGGGCAACGCTGCCATCTCCCAGAATGGTGGCGGCGGAAATGCCGGGAACTTTGCGGTAATTCATTTCAAGGTTTTTCACGACCACCTGGTGCTGGCCGATTAGCTGATCAACCAGCAGCGCATAGCGGCGACCCGCGCTTTGCAGGATGACCGCAATAGCTTTGCCAGGCTCAGTCTGGGCACCATCGATGTCCAGCACTTCGTGCAGTTGCACCAGCGGCAGATACTCTTCGCGTACCTGAAGCATCAGCTCACCGCCGGCCATCGGATGCAGTGCTTTTTCCTGCGGTTGCAGGGACTCCATCACCGCATTAAGCGGCAGGATGAAGGTTTCATCACCCACGCGCACAGACATCCCGTCAAGGATGGCGAGCGTTAGCGGCAGAATGATGCGGATAGTGGAACCTTTGTCCTTCTCGGAACGGATTTCCACGTAACCGCCCATGTCCTGGATGTTACGTTTCACCACATCCATGCCGACACCACGGCCAGACACATCGGTCACTTTCTCTGCGGTGGAGAAGCCTGGCGCAAAAATAAGCATCCAAACTTCTTCATCACTGATGTTTTCATTGATATCCATGCCCTGAGACATAGCACGCGCGAGGATACGTTCGCGGTTGAGCCCGGCACCGTCGTCAATCACTTCGATAACAATGTTGCCACCCTGGTGTTCGGCGGAAAGGATAAGATTTCCTTTCGCTGATTTACCTTTGGCACGGCGGGTTTCACTGTCTTCAATACCGTGGTCGATACTGTTACGCACAAGGTGCGTCAGCGGATCGATGATGCGCTCAATCAGGCTCTTATCCAGTTCAGCAGAACCGCCCCGCTGGGTCAGTTCCACCTGCTTGTTGAGCTTGCCCGCCAGGTCACGCACCAGACGCGGGAAGCGGCTGAAGACATACTCCATCGGCATCATACGAATCGACATCACCGATTCTTGCAGGTCACGCGCGTTGCGCTCCAGCTGACCGATGCTGTTGAGTAAATCACCATGGATCGCAGGGTCGAGCGAACTGGAAAGCTGGGACAGCATCGACTGGGTAATGATGAGCTCACCCACCTGGTTGATAATCTGGTCAACCTTTTCTACCGCAACGCGAATACTGCTGGACTCCTGGCCTGCACTACGCGGCGCGCGAGCAGGCGGTGCGCTTTTCTGAGCTGGTGCCACGGGAGCAGGCTTTTCGACTTGCGCGACCACAACCGGCTCAGGCACAGCAACAGGCTGGACGACAGCAGGCTGCTCAGGCGCAGTTGCAGCGCCCTGCGCAATGGAAATTTGATCGGGTTCGATAATAAAGCACATCACCGCGATGATATCGTCGGCTGGCGTCGGGGTATCAAGCGTCACAACCAGCGCGTCGCCCTGCTTTTCATGCCCAACAACGGTTCCGAGATTGCCCAGCTCTTCGAGCAGCAATTCGCACTCGTTTTCTTTAAGCTTTGTGAGCGTGACCGTCAGGTGTGCTTCATTTACCGCGCAAGGCGCTTCTACGACAGGGGCAACAACGGACGCGGTTACAACAGGTGCTTTTCCCTCTTTCGCCGCTTTGTTTTCCAGCGCCAGCTCGCGCAGAGCCTGGCAGATGTACTCAAAGCTTGCGCCGTCCGGCTCCTGGGAAGATTTATAGGCCTCTAATTGATCGTGCATAATATCTTTAGTTTCCAGAAACAGGTTGATGATGTCGCCATTTAGCGCCAGCTCACCGGTGCGGGCTTCGTCCAGTAGGTTTTCCAGCAGGTGTGTTGTCTCCTGCAATACGGTAAAACCGAACGTGCCTGCGCCGCCTTTAATTGAGTGGGCCGAGCGGAAAATCGCGTTCATCAACTCCTTTTCAGGTGCCTGTGGATCCAGCTCCAACAGGTGCTGCTCCATATCAGCCAGGAGCTCGTCGGCCTCATCGAAGAATGTCTGATAAAAGTCACTAATATCCATAATCGCTCGCGCCCTCTGTTCCTGTATTACATCGCCGGAGCGACGCTTTCCTGAATCTGCTGTACGCCATTCGGATCGTCCTCATTCAGAGAAACGTTCTGTACGTCGCTACCATTGTTTTCATTCAGGATTTCATTCTCTTTGTCTTTCGTCAGAATCAGAATACTGATGCGACGGTTGCTGGGGTCATCCCCGGAGACGTTCTTTAAATTCATCGAGTCTGCCATGCCCACCACACGCAGCACTTTGTCCGACGCCAGCCCTCCCGTGACCAGTTCCCGACGCGAGGCGTTAGCACGATCGGCAGAAAGCTCCCAGTTGCTATAGCCACGCTCGCCAGTCACAAATGGCGTGTCGTCGGTGTGGCCAGACAGGCTAATGCGGTTGGGGATATCGTTAAGAACCGGTGCGATGGCGCGCAGGATATCCCGCATGTATGGCTCAACCTCTTTATTACCACTGCGGAACATGGGGCGCTGCTGGCTATCCACAATCTGAATACGCAGGCCGTCATCCAGCAATTTGATTTTCAGGTTCGGTTGCAGCTCACGCAGGCGCGGGTCATTTTTAATTAACTGATCGAGACGCTCACGCACGCGGCTCAGGCCCTGCATATCACGCTGGCGACTGCTTTCCGCGCGACGCTTTTGTACTTCGCCCTGAACTTTCAACATATCGTCGCCGCCGCCTGGAATAACGCTATCGCTAAGGCTGAAGCGGTCACCGTTCGACATCGCCGCTTTAAGCGGCATTTTGAAGTATTCGGCTATCTGCTGACGCTCTTCTGGTGTTGCCATCGACAGTAACCACATGACCAGGAAGAACGCCATCATTGCGGTCATGAAGTCGGCGTAGGCAATCTTCCACGAACCTCCGTGGTGGCCATGCCCGTGGGACTTGCGCTTTTTTACGATAATGACCGGATGGTCTTTCTTCTTCATGACCGGTTATTCCGCTGCTGCGCCGGGTTTTTTCACCGCACGCACATGCTCTTCAAGCTCGGTAAAGGACGGGCGTTCAGTGGAGTACAGCGTCTTACGGCCAAACTCGACGGAAATCTGCGGTGCATAGCCATGAATGCTCGACAGCAACGTGACTTTGATGCACTGCATCATCTTAATGTTCTCACTACTCTTTTGACGCAGCAGGGTGGCCAGCGGCAGGATAAAGCCGTAAGCCAACAAAATACCGAGGAAGGTTCCCACCATGGCGTGAGCAATCAACGCACCCAGTTCAGCTGCCGGACGATCTGCGGCAGCCAGGGCGTTAACGACCCCCATTACTGCCGCAACAATACCAAATGCAGGGAAAGCATCGCCGACCTGGTTAAGGCTGCTGGCCGGGATTTCGTCTTCGCTTTCGCAGGTTTCAATTTCTTCATCCATGAGCGCTTCGATTTCAAACGCGTTCATGTTGCCGCTTATCATCAGACGCAGATAATCGACGATAAAATCCATCAGTTGCTTGTCTTCAAGCAGGCGCGGATACGCAGAGAAAATCTGGCTGCTGGCGGGATCTTCGATGTCTGACTCCAGCGACATCATGCCGTTCTGACGGCCTTTGGTCAGCAGCAAGTACATCAGCGCCATCAGGTCCATGTACATCTCTTTGTTGTACTTTGAACCGCGGAACAAACGCGGGAACGACTTCATGGTGGCGCGAATAGCTTTACCGTTGTTACCGACCACAAACGCGCCGACGCCAGCGCCGCCGATAATAAGGATTTCAGTGGGCTGCCACAGCGCGCCAAGCTGGCCGCCTGACAAGACAAACCCACCAAAAACACAAGCAAATACAATGAAATAACCGATAAGAACTAACACGCGATTTCCTTAGCGACCCGATTCTTTTACACAAATGCTTCCCGAACGACAGGACGGATTACGCCCCGTGGGCATTACATGCCCCACTGGCCAGTCCAGGAGAGGCGGTGTGCCACTCGTGCTCATCCAGCTTCAGTTGGCTTAAAAGGTTATCGGCCGCTTCGTCGGAAAGTTTACTTTTTTTCACCGCTCGGGACGGCGGGTTGCACAAACTGCACACGAAGCCGTGTTTTGGCTGATAGCTATAGACGATGAAAGCGCCCTTACAGCAGGTACACTCCGTCCGGTCGAGCATTCCGCTGTCGATAAAGCGCAGCAACGTCCAGGCGCGGGTCAGACCCAGCACCGGTTCTTCGCCGGGATTGTGCGGCGGGCACTGCTCCAGATACAGACGGTACGCCTTGATGATTGCTTCGATCGGGCGGCACTTGTCCGTTTTGAGCAGATATAAATAGATGTTGTAGAACATTGATGAGTGAATGTTCTGCTCCCACGCCATAAACCAGTCTACCGAGAACGGCAGCATGCCTTTCGGCGGCGGTGCACCGCGCAGCTCTTTATAGAGTTTAAGAAGACGCCCGCGGCTGAGGCTGGTTTCGCTCTCAAGAATTTGCAGGCGTGCCCCCAGGGAAATCAGCTCCATAGCCAGCTGAATGTCCTGGATTTCACGAAGAATACTTTTCTCACACATGTCAGGACATTCTCTTAGAAGCAGGCATTTCCGGTTCCGTCAGTGAACTGAGCAGATCGGTCGATAACAGAATACCGGCGTGAATTTGCTGAAGGCCGTCAATGCGTGACTCTTTGGTCAGGCGATCGATAACCCCTTCTTCGTCAAACCGCAGCCGGCAAATAAGCTGGTTGGTGGTTGACAATTTGATCAACTGTGAGAGCGACAGCTCTTTAAGCGTAGCGATCGTGGACTCGTTCAAACCCAGTCTGAAACTTGCAGCGACTTCATCTTCCATAATCAAGCGTTGAGCCAGTAACAGATAAGAGAGATTAATGTTATGAATGCTCTGAAGCTGTTTATCAATATTCATAGTTAATAAAGTGCCGGTTATGAAACAGTGCGAAAGATCAGCTAAGTCTTGCCATATCAACAATGAGACTTTACTCATT
>JALAGK010000583.1 GCA_022712475.1 Enterobacteriaceae bacterium | reverse complement strand
TCTCCAGCCCGCATTTCTGGATGATTTGCGTCTTCAATATCGCGTGTTTGACCTACCTGTGGGGCATTAACGGCTGGCTGCCTGGTTCCCTGATTAAAGGCAAAGGCATTCATCTGGAGCATGCGGGTTGGCTGTCATCGTTACCGTTCATCGCCATGCTGCTCGGCGAGGCCATCGGGGCCTGGTTGTCAGACCGCGTTGACCGCCGTGCGCTGGCCTGTTTCATCTCAATGGCCGGTGCCGCCGTGGGGCTGGCGCTGGTGATGCATCTTTCCGGGCCTTTACCGACGATTGCTGCGATGAGTTTTAGCACCTTTATGTGGGGCGTAGGTGCACCCAACATCTTTGCGCTGCTGGCGAAGGCGACCCATGCGCGGGTCAGTGCTACCGCAGGCGGCATTTTTAACGGACTGGGTAATTTTGCTGGCGCGCTGTCGCCTGTGGTGATGGGCGCGCTGATTGCCTTCACCAACAGCATGGACAGCGGGCTGCTATTTCTGGTGGCGATTGCGGCGCTGGGCTGCGCGCTGTTACTGCCGCTGCTGACACGTTACTGAGGAGAACATCATGTCTGAGACAACCATTACGACACGCGAAGCCAGCGTTAAACCGGAAAATATCTCCATGCAGGACTGGGTGGAGTCACGCATTGCGCGCTTTGAAGGCCGTAAATATGACTGGAACGCGCTGAAGTTCCAGGCTGATTTTGACCCGAAATACCGCCGCGCCCAGATGCGCTATATCGGCACAGGCGCAACCGGCGTCTCAAACGATGCCAACACGGTGCCGGCGGAGCATTTCACCTTTTCAACGATGGTGCTGCCGTCAAAATGCGAAGGTCCGCTGCACCTGCACGATGACGTAGAAGAAGTGTTTTTCATGCTGCGCGGCTCGATAACGCTCTCTATCAAAGACGGCGATCAGTATTACGAAACCGTGCTGCGCGAGCGCGATCTGATTTCTGTGCCGCCGGGCATCTACAGAGGCCTGTTTAACCACGGTGAAGAAGAAGCGCTGATGTGCGTGATGCTTGGCAATAAGAAGCCGAACATCCCGACCTATCCGGAAGATCATCCGCTTTCTAAAGTGAAGCGCGGTTAAGGAGACGTCATGACCTGCTGGCGTGAAACGGGAACCGGCGAGGCGCTGACGCTGCTACACGGCATCAGCTCCGGCGCGGCGTCCTGGCACAAACAGTTCGCGGGCGTCACGGGCTATCGCCTGCTTGCCTGGGATATGCCGGGCTATGGCGACAGCCCGCTGCTTGCGCGCGCACAGCCGCTGGCGGCTGATTATGCCGATGCGCTGGCGGCCATGCTCGACCGCGCGAAGGTAGAAAAAACGGTGCTGCTGGGCCATTCGCTCGGCGCACTGGTTGCCAGCGCGTTTGCGGTGAAGTATCCGCAGCGTGTGAAGCGTCTGGTACTGGCCGACCCGGCGCAGGGTTACGGCCAGGCCAGTGTCGAGCAGCGTACACAGGTTTGGGTACAGCGCCAGCGTCAGATGGCTCAGGGCGTACAGGCAATGGCGCAAAATCGCGCTGACAAACTGTTGCGCCCCGGGGCGTGTGCTGACGACGTGGCTACGGTGGCAGCGGGAATGAAGCGCCTGCATCCGGACGGTTATCTTGCGGCGGCCTGGATGCTGGCGCACGACGATATCCACCGTTGGCTCGGCGACTGGCGTGGTCCGCTTGAGGTTTGGTGCGGCGAGCTGGATGCCATTACGCCACCGGAAAATGCCCGTGGCCTGGCGCTGCGCTGGAATGCGCCTTATAGCGCCATTCCACGGGCCGGGCACGCCAGCTATCTCGATAACGACAGTTTTTTCAATCAACAGATTGCACGGGTAATGAAAGAGGCGAGCGATGAATGCACTCATTGAAGGGCGCGTGGCGGTAGTGACCGGTGGGTCTTCCGGTATCGGCTTTGAAACCCTGCGCCTGCTCTTGGGCGAAGGGGCAAAAGTGGCCTTCTGCGGGCGCGATAATGACCGGCTTGCCAGCGCACTGGCAGCGCTGCAAAGCGAACATCCACAGGCTGAGATTCTGGCGCGCTGCTGTGACGTATTAAAAGAAGACGATGTAAAAGCCTTTGCCGCTGAGGTTGAAGCGCGTTTTGGCGGTGTGGATATGCTGATTAACAACGCAGGCCAGGGATATGTAGCGCACTTTAGCGACACGCCGCGCGCGGCCTGGCTGCACGAGGCGGAACTAAAACTGTTTGGCGTGATTAATCCGCTACAGGCTTTTTTACCGCTGCTTGAGCGCTCTGATATTGCCTCCGTTACCTGCGTGAACTCGCTACTGGCATTGCAGCCAGAGGAGCACATGATTGCCACCTCGGCGGCACGCGCGGCGCTTTTGAATATGACGCTGACGCTGTCTAAGGAGCTGGTGGATAAAGGTATTCGCGTGAATTCCATTTTGCTTGGCATGGTGGAGTCCGGCCAGTGGCGCCGCCGTTTTGAAGCGCGTAGCGATAAAAGCCAGAGCTGGCATGAATGGACTGCCGATATCGCCCGTAAACGCGGTATCCCGATGCAGCGCCTGGGTAAGCCTCAGGAGCCTGCGCAGGCGTTGGTGTTCCTTGCCTCGCCGCTGGCATCGTTCACTACCGGCGCTGCGCTGGATGTTTCTGGCGGCTTCTGCCGCCATCTGTGAGGACGCGCGATGAAACAGATTATGTTGATTGGTTACGGCGCTATGGCTCAGGCAGTTATTGAACGCCTGCCGGACGGCGTGCAGCTTGGCTGGATAGTGGCGCGTGAGCCGCATCATGCGGCTATCCATGCGCGTTTTCAGGGGCGGGTTACGGCGCTGCCGTCCCCGCAGGCGTGTGAAGGGACGCCTGATCTGGTGCTGGAATGCGCCAGCCAGCAGGCGGTGGCGGAATATGGCGCTGAGATTCTGGCGCGCGGCTGGCACCTGGCGGTGATTTCTACCGGTGCGCTGGCCGATGCCGGGCTGGAGCAGCGCCTGGAGGCGGCGCGGCGTACCGGCCACGGCAGGCTAACGCTGCTTTCCGGTGCCGTGGCGGGCATTGACGGGCTGGCGGCGGCAAAAGAGGGCGGCCTTGAGCGCGTGACCTATCGTTCGCGTAAAAGTCCGGCCAGCTGGCGCGGCAGCTACGCCGAGAAGCTTATCGATCTCGGCGGCGTTCAGGATGCGCAAATCTTTTTTGAAGGCAGCGCGCGTGAGGCTGCAAGGCTGTTCCCGGCTAACGCTAACGTGGCCGCCACCGTGGCGCTCGGCGGCGTGGGGATGGACGACACTCGCGTGCAGCTCATGGTTGACCCACAAACCCAGCGCAACACGCACACTTTGCACGTGGAGGGCGGTTTTGGGGAGTTCCACCTCGAGCTGAGCGGGCTGCCGCTTGCGAGCAACCCTAAAACCTCGACGCTGGCGGCGCTGAGCGCAGTACGCGCCTGCCGTGAACTGGCGCAACAGTAAGGAGCGGCGATGGAACTTCTCAATATTTTTATCGGCGGCGAATGGCGCCAGGGCAGCGGCGAGCTGATGCACAGTTATTTTCCCGCTGACGGTGCGGTGAATGCGTCGCTGCATGCGGCGGGGATGAGCGATCTCGACGATGCCGTGGAGCGTGCTGAACGTGCCTGGCGCAATCCGGCCTGGCGCAACAGCCTGCCACACCAGCGTGCGCGCATCCTTTCCCGCGTGGCGGACATCATTGAGGCGCGTGTGGATGAACTGGCTGAACGCCAGACCCGGGACAATGGTAAACCACTGGCAGAGACCCGAGGTCTCGTGATGAGTGCCGCAGGCACCGCGCGCTACTACGCCGCGGCATGCGAGCTGTTAGAGGGCGAGCTGCCGACGCCGCGTATTGTGGATGTGCTGACGTTAAGTCGTTATGAGCCGCTCGGTGTGGTGGCGGCCATTACGCCGTGGAATTCACCCATTGCCAGTGAGATGCAAAAGATTGCCCCGGCCATTGCGGCGGGCAACGCCGTTATCCTTAAGCCAGCTGAAGCCACGCCGCTGATGGCGCTGGTGCTCGCAGAAATCTTTGAACAGGCCGGGCTGCCTGCGGGGTTATTAAGCGTGCTGCCGGGCAAAGGTTCGGTGAT
>JALAGK010000582.1 GCA_022712475.1 Enterobacteriaceae bacterium | reverse complement strand
TCAAGCTGGCCCGCGCTTGCGACTGGAACCATTCGTGTCTGGTTAAGGCGTAATTGCCCGGGTTCAATCAACGTCGATTTGCTCAGTAGTACCGCGTTATGCAGCGTATTTTCAAGCTCGCGGATGTTACCGGGCCAGTGATAATCACACAGCGCCTTGCGGGCTTCATCACTCAGACGCAGTGCAGTACGCCCGAGCCGCCGTGCGTAAAGCGTGAGAAAATGTTCTGCCAGTACCGGAATATCCTGCTGGCGTTGGCGCAGCGGCGGCAGCGTTACCGTTGCCACATTAAGGCGGTAAAACAGGTCTTCGCGAAAACGGCGTTCGCGAATCGCTGCCATCAGGTCGACGTTGGTCGCGGCCACCACGCGCACATTGGTTTTAACCGGCCGACGTGAGCCCACGCGAGTCACTTCACGCTCCTGCAATACGCGCAGCAGTTTCACCTGTAACGCCATACTCAACTCGCCAATTTCATCAAGCAGCAGCGTGCCACCTTCGGCCGCCTCAAACCAGCCCTGATGGCGCTCACTGGCGCCGGTAAACGCGCCTTTTTCATGGCCAAACAACTCTGATTCCGCCAACGTCTGCGTTAGCGCACCACAGTTAACAGCAACAAACGGCTGTTGGCTACGTTTACTATGGTGATGCAGATAACGCGCTACCACCTCCTTACCAGTACCTGTTTCACCAATAATGAGTACCGTGGCATCAGTAGGCGCCAGCCTGTCGAGTTCGCTTTTAAACGCCAGCGAGGCGGGATCGATAAGAACAGGTTCAGACCAGGACACAGGCTTCTCCTCTGATAGCGTTTTGCGCACAGTAGCGCGCCACACCTGCGCAGGCGAGAGGAAAAAACGCCAGCGGCTGCTGCAAATGCATCACGCCACGCAGGCAGGTGTTGCATTTGCAACAGTCCTTGTACCTCACAAAAACAAGCAACCAACTGAATAATAAGAGATTGTCGACAATTAAAAACCTGGCACGAATTCTGCCTTATCACTTATAACCAAAGCGGTATTTTCTAACGAAAAAATACGACTAACGTTATATAGGAAAACGCAAATGCAAAAAAACGCCCAGGACGCACTCAATATTTTTTGGTTTCTGCCTACGCATGGCGATGGACGCTATCTCGGTACCAGCCAGGGCGGGCGAGCGGTTGACCTGCCTTACCTGCAGCAGGTGGCTGTCGCCGCCGACAGCCTTGGGTATTACGGCGTGCTGATCCCCACCGGTAAAAGCTGTGAGGATTCATGGCTGGTTGCCTCAGCGCTGGCTCCGTTAACGCGTAATCTACGCTACCTGGTGGCGGTGCGCCCTGGACTGCAACCGCCAACGCTGGCTGCACGTATGGCCGCCACACTCGACAGACTTTCACAAGGACGGCTTTTGATTAACGTGGTCACCGGTGGCGATCCGGTTGAGAATAAAGGCGACGGAATTTTCCTGAGCCACACGGAGCGCTACCAGGTCACGCGCGAATTTCTCGATATCTATTCGCGACTGATGCGCGGTGAAAAGGTGGACTATCAGGGCGAGCATCTGCGGGTGGAAGGGGCAGAACTCCTGTTCCCACCGGTACAGCAGGACGGACCACCGCTCTACTTTGGCGGCTCCTCAGATGCGGCGCTGGATGTTGCCGCCGGACAGGTTGATACCTATCTGACCTGGGGTGAACCGCCGGAGCAGGTGCGCGAGAAGTTAAATGCCGTGCGTGAGCGGGCGCAGGCCTTGGGACGTCAGGTTACGTTTGGCATTCGTCTGCACGTTATTGTGCGTGAAACGGAAGATGAAGCCTGGGCGGCGGCAGAACGGCTCATTTCCCATCTTGATGATGACACTATCGCCAGCGCTCAGGCCATTTTCTCACGTATGGACTCCGCGGGTCAGGCCAGGATGAGCGCGCTGCATGGCGGTTCACGCGACAACCTGCGTATTGCCCCAAACCTGTGGGCGGGCGTCGGGCTGGTACGCGGCGGCGCGGGCACGGCGCTGGTTGGCAACCCTCAGCAGGTGGCCGAACGCATTCGTGAATATCAGGCACTGGGAATTGAGAATTTTATTTTCTCAGGTTATCCGCATCTGGAAGAGGCGCACCGTTTTGCCGAGCTGGTCATGCCATTGCTGCCGCTGGCCGGGCGCGCCGACCAGGCACAGCGCACGGTCAACACCGGTCCGTTTGGCGAAACCATCGGCAACGATCGCCGCCCGACCAGACACGCCAGCGCAAGCTGAACGCAGAGGAGTTGCCCCATGGCGGCACAACACATTGTCATTATTGGTGGCGGGTTCAGCGGTACGGCGCTGGCGTTGAACCTGTTGCGCCACGGGCCTGAAGACTGGCATATCACGCTTGTCGAGCCACGAGCCCAGCTTGCACAGGGTGTGGCGTACGGCACCGATGACCCTGCGCACCGCATTAATGTTCCGGCCAGCCGAATGCAACTCACTGCGGGCGAAGAAGGTGAGTTTGACCGCTGGTATCGTGTATCACCGCTTATTAAGGATGATTCGGCCGCCATCACCACCGACGGCAGCGTTTACCCTCAGCGCGGTGCGTTTGCCCGCTACGTGAGAGAAAAACTCGCCCAGGCACAGCGCCAGAGTGCATCACGGCTGACACACATCCAGGACCACGCTGTAGACTGGCGAAATGGGTACATTATGACCGCCCGTGGTCAGTATCTGCAGGCAGACAAGGTGGTACTGGCTATTAGCCATCCTGCACCCGGCACTGCTGACAATATGTTACAACGTCACGAAAAGGTCATTGCTAACCCGTGGCGCAGCGGAGCGCTGGAGGTGATAGCACCTGGGGCGCGTATCGCCATTCTCGGCACCGGCCTGACAATGGCCGATCTGGTCGCAACACTGCACCGGCGCAGGCATCGTGGTCACATCAGCGCGTTTTCACGCCGCGGATTGCTGCCGCGTAGCAATCTCAGCGCGCAAACCCCGGAATATGTGCCTGAGCCCCATGTACCGCTCAAGAGTGTGCGCGGCTGGCTTCGTTACATACGTCAGGAAATTCGCCGTGCTGCGCAGCAGGGATTACCGTGGCAGCTCGTGCTGGACGACATTCGCAAGCGTGGTCAGATACTCTGGCAGCAGCTGTCGCTCAACGAGCAACGCCGTTTTTTGCGCCATCTGCGCCCGTGGTGGGACGTGCATCGTTACCGCATTGCGCCGCAGGTGGCAGAGGTGCTGAGCCAGTGGCAACAGAGCGGGCAGTTAGCGGTAGCCGCTGCTCGCCTGCAGGAAGTCCGTGAAACAGACAATGGGCTGACGCTAACGCTGGCATTGCGCCACGGCGCAACCCAAACGCTGGACGTTGACTGGCTTATTCTTGCCACCGGACCCGATCATGGCGCGTTGATACAAAGCGACCGGCTGCTGACACAACTGGCGGGGCAAGGTTACCTGCACGCGGATGCGCTGGGGCTGGGTATTGCGGTCGATGCGCAGTCTCATGCCCTCGATGCGCGTGGGCAAACGGTGCCCTGGTTGTATGTTGTCGGGCCAGCGGCACGCGGACGCTTTGGTGAACTGATGGGGCTGCCGCAAGTTGCTGAACACGCCGAAACGCTGGCGCAGACGCTTATTCATGATGTAGCCAACGCCCGGCACGAGCGATGTCCCGCCGCGCTCAATCCCTGATTTATGCCTGAAAAACCATAACAACAATCCTCGCGCACACGGGCTATCCCGTGCCGCCTGTACTATGGAGTTTGCCTATGTCATCGCAGCGTAATATTCGTCTGAATGCTTTTGATATGAACTGTGTCGGTCACCAGTCTCCAGGTTTGTGGCGTCATCCCCGTGACCGTTCATGGCAATACAAAGATCTGGCGTACTGGACCGATCTGGCACGCCTGCTGGAGCGCGGCAAGTTCGATGGTCTGTTTATCGCCGACGTGCTCGGGACCTATGATGTATTTAACGCCAGCAACGAGGCGGCACTGCGCAGCGCCTCACAGGTGCCGGTTAACGATCCGTTAGCGCTGATTACACCCATGGCTCTGGTGACCGAGCATCTGGGATTTGGCCTGACCGCGTCGCTGTCATTTGAGCACCCGTATCCCTTCGCCCGACGCCTTTCTACGCTCGACCATCTCACAAAAGGTCGAATCGGCTGGAATATTGTGACCTCATATCTGGAAAGCGGTGCGCGCAACATCGGCCAGCAAACCCAGACCAGCCACGACGCCCGTTATGATTATGCTGACGAGTATTTACAGGTCGTCTACAAGCTGCTCGAAGGAAGCTGGGAAGAGGGCGCCGTGCTGCGCGATCGCAAAACTGGCGTGTTCACTGACCCGGCGCGCATCCATCCCATTAATCACCAGGGCGAATTCTTCCGGGTGCCGGGTATTCATTTGTGCGAACCCTCACCGCAGCGTACGCCGGTGCTTTACCAGGCGGGAGCCTCAAGCCGCGGCAAGCAGTTCGCCGCTCAGCACGCCGAATGCGTGTTTGTGGCTTCGCCTTCCAAAGCATTGCTGAAACAAACCGTTGCTGATATTCGCCGCCGTGTCGCACAAACCGGGCGAGACCCGCACAGCGTACTGATTTTTAATATGCAGACCGTGATTGTGGGAGACACCGACAAAGCCGCTCAGGCCAAATGGCAGGATTATCGCCAGTACATCAGTCACGAAGGCGCGCTGGCGTTACTCTCAGGCTGGACAGGCGTGGATTTCGGCCAGTTCAGGCCCGACGAGATACTCAAATACCAGCACACCAACGCCATTCAGTCGGTGATGGAAAACTTTTCATCAGCAGACCCCGAACGCCAGTGGACCGTTGGCGCACTGGCCGACTGGATTGGTA
>JALAGK010000581.1 GCA_022712475.1 Enterobacteriaceae bacterium | reverse complement strand
GGTATATGTGGCGAGTAATAAAAATGACAAAGGGCGCATTTGGTAATAACCAAAATTTCCGCGTGCAGTTATGGTTGTTTACGCCGATATCGCTGTTTTTTACCGGTTCGATATTTAGCCCGGAGTATGCGTTTTTAATCGTTTGTCCGTTTATTTTTCGCAAGGCGCTGAACATAACGGATTCGCTATGAGGTCAGATATGGTTCTGTTAAGTGTGATAACCGTCGCCTGGAATAACCGCGAGGGCGTTATAAAAACCTGGCAGTCTCTGGCTCATCTGGCACGAGCACAGGAGATTGAATTTGAGTGGATTGTGGTGGACGGCGGCTCGCCCGACGGTACCGCACAGTGGCTGGCTGGACTCAATGGACAATACCGTTTGCGCTTTGTGAGTGAAAAAGACAGCGGTATTTATGATGCCATGAATAAAGGCATTAACATGGCAAGTGGGCGCTATGCGATTTTCCTCAATTCCGGCGACATCTTTCATCCTGATGTGGTTAACGTGGTCCGCACACTGGCAAATTATAAAAAAGACAATGCGATGGTGATTGGCGATGCGTTGCTGGATTTTGGCGAGGGGCATAAAGTGCGCCGCAGCGCAAAAAAGGGGTGGTATATTTACCACAGTTTACCCGCAAGCCATCAGGCCATCTTTTTCCCGGTGGTGGGGTTAAGAAAATATCCTTATGACCTGCAATATAAAGTGTCATCGGATTACGCGCTGGCAGCCAGAATGTATAAAGCAGGTTATCCGTTTAAGCGAATTAAAGGTCTGGTATCTGAGTTCTCGATGGGTGGTATTTCCACAACCAATAATGAAGAACTGTGCCGTGATGCAAAAAGAGTGCAGCGGCGAATATTACGCATGCCGGGGTTTATTGCGGAGTTGTCTTATCAACTCAGATTGCGAACTACCGGTAAAACCAAGTCTTTATATAATAAAGCCTGATTCCGTAATAAGGAATTGTTATGCAGGATTTACATGGGTTCTCGGTGCCAAAAGGCTTTCGGGGCGGGAATGCTATTAAAGTTCAACTGTGGTGGGCGGTACAGGCAACCTTATTTGCCTGGTCGCCGCAAATAGCCTACCGCTGGCGTGCCTTTTTATTACGACTGTTTGGTGCGCGTGTTGGGAAAAACGTGGTTATTCGCCCGTCGGTAAAAATTACTTATCCGTGGAAATTAACCCTTGGCGATTATGCCTGGGTGGGCGATGACGCCGTGTTGTATACCCTCGGCACTATTTCTATTGGCGCTAACGCGGTAATTTCTCAGAAGTGTTATTTATGCACCGGCAGCCACGATTATATGAGCGCGCATTTTGATATTAACGCCACGCCCATTGTGATTGGTGAGAAATGCTGGCTGGCAACCGATGTCTTTGTGGCGCCTGGCGTTACGGTGGGAGATGCCACAGTGGTCGGTGCACGCAGCAGTGTTTTTAGCTCACTGCCGCCTGACAGCATCTGCCGTGGCAATCCGGCAAAAGCAGTGCGCCAACGCAGCATGCAGGCACAGGTGGCATAACGATTTCCCTTCCCTGAAGGGCGGCCCTGCGGGGCTACAGGCAAGGCCAGCGGCTTTGTGGTGTTTGTTCTCGCGTCAGCGAAGAGCACATAAATAAACGGTGCAAGGCCTGAGGTTCAGGTCCTGTAACCGACTTGAAGGCTGCTGCGCCGGGCATCATCCGCTTGCAGACGGGCTGCGCGTAAGTCGCAGCGTACATCAGTACGTGGGCAGTGCACGCGGTCAAGATTCAACATGACAAGCAAGATGAACCGGCACAACAGGCGCTTATCAGAGGAAAAACAACATGAGTAAAGTGGCTCTCATCACTGGCGTTACCGGGCAAGACGGCTCCTATCTGGCAGAGCTTTTGCTGGAAAAAGGTTACGAGGTTCACGGCATTAAGCGTCGCGCCTCGTCATTCAACACCGAACGCGTGGACCACATTTATCAGGACCCGCACACCAGTAACCCGAAGTTTCACCTGCACTACGGTGACCTGAGCGATACCTCCAACCTGACGCGCATCTTGCAGGAAGTGCAGCCCGATGAGGTTTATAACCTGGGGGCAATGAGTCACGTCGCGGTATCGTTCGAGTCGCCGGAATATACGGCTGATGTGGACGCTAT
Organism: Enterobacteriaceae bacterium; assembly: GCA_022712475.1. Lineage (GTDB taxonomy): Bacteria > Pseudomonadota > Gammaproteobacteria > Enterobacterales > Enterobacteriaceae > Tenebrionibacter. Next base: position 703 of record JALAGK010000581.1, on the reverse strand, counting down.
TGGCACACTGCGCCTGCTGGAGGCTATCCGCTTCCTGGGTCTTGAGAAGAAAACCCGCTTTTATCAGGCGTCCACTTCCGAGCTGTATGGCCTGGTGCAGGAAACGCCGCAGAAAGAAACCACACCGTTTTACCCACGTTCGCCTTATGCCGTCGCTAAGCTCTACGCATACTGGATAACCGTGAACTACCGCGAATCTTACGGCATGTACGCCTGTAACGGCATTCTGTTTAACCACGAATCTCCGCGCCGCGGCGAAACGTTTGTAACGCGTAAAATTACCCGCGCCATTGCCAACATCGCTCAGGGACTGGAGAAGTGCCTGTATCTGGGCAATATGGACTCGCTGCGCGACTGGGGTCACGCCAAAGACTACGTGAAAATGCAGTGGATGATGCTGCAACAGGACAAGCCAGAAGACTTTGTGATTGCAACGGGCGTCCAGTACTCGGTGCGTCAGTTTGTGGAAATGGCAGCCGCCCAGCTTGGCATCAAACTGCGTTTTGAAGGCACAGGCGTGGATGAGAAAGGGATTGTGGTCTCTGTAACCGGCCACGACGCACCGGGCGTGAAAGTCGGTGATGTGATGGTGGCCGTCGACCCGCGCTACTTCCGTCCGGCTGAAGTAGAAACCCTGCTCGGCGACCCAAGCAAAGCGCATGAGAAGCTGGGCTGGAAGCCAGAAATCACGCTCCAGGAGATG
>JALAGK010000580.1 GCA_022712475.1 Enterobacteriaceae bacterium | reverse complement strand
GATTCCAGTATAGGATGAGCAGCACGATTAACAGGATGTTTCAGGAGTCACTATGTTGTCATTTGAAGAAACCGTTCGTCTGCGCCACTCGCCGCGCGCTTTTCTGCCCACGCCGCTGACCGATGCCCAGATTAATGAGGTATTACAGGACGCTCAGTACGCGCCCTCCAACTGTAATTCGCAGCCCTGGCATGTTCATATTGTTTCGGGTGAGACGAAGCAGGCGCTGACCCAGGCCATGCTCAGGAACGATGAAATGGGCAAAGCCAGCCTGGATTTCAGCTTCGATTATGCTGATTTTTCCGGTGATTATTTTACGCGCAGCCAGGATCAGGCGAAGCAGTATTATGAAGTGTTAGGGATTGCCAGAGACGACAAGGCGCAGCGCCATGAAGCGTTCTTGCGTAACTACGCTTTCTTTGGCGCGCCACATGCGGCGTTTTTGTTCATGCCGTCTGTTGGCGATAACGTGCGTGTTGCGGGTGATATTGGCATGTATGCGCAAAACTTTTTGCTGTCGCTGGCCGCCCGTGGCTATGCCGGTATTCCACAAACGTTATTAGGGTTTCATGCAGATACGGTGCGCGAGATGCTGGGTGTGAGCGATAACTATCGCCTGCTGTTTGGTATCTCTTTTGGCTATGAAGACCCGGATGCCCGGGCCAATCGGCTGCGCATGGACCGCATCCCGGTTGAGCAAAGCGTGGTCTTTCATCAGTAACAGTGCCGGGATCCGCAACGTAATTGAAGGCTGTCACTCTCACCTGCTGATAGTTATTGCGTATCCCTGCTGCCGCAAAACGTGCGCCGCCACTCGCTGGGGCTCACGCCGAAGCGTGCTTTAAAGTGCTGGCGAAACGTCACTGGCGACAGGAACCCGCAGGCCTGCGCCACGGCTTCAATGCCGTGGCCGGTCTCTTCCAGCAGCCGCTGGCTGCGCTGCAAACGTTCTGCCAGCAGCCAGTCGCCCACGCTCATACCCGTTGCGCGTTGAAAATGGCGGGTGAAGGTCCGTCTGCTCATGGTGACGGTAGCGGCGAGCGTGTCCAGCGTTTGTGGCTCGTGTATATGCTCACGCAAATGCGCCAGCAGGGCGTTTATTCGGGTGTCCTGGGTAGTTTGCGCCAGTGGCCTGTCAATAAACTGTGCCTGGCCGCCTTCCCGATGCGGTGGTGCCACCATGCGCCGCGCAATACGGTTTGCGACCGCACTGCCATAACGCGCGCGCACAATATACAAACTGCAGTCGATACCGGCGGCGGTGCCCGCTGAGGTAATAATCCCGCCTTCATCAACGTACAGCGCGTTGGTATCCAGCCGGATGCCGGGAAAAGTACGGGTAAAATCCGCTTCGCACTCCCAGTGGGTCGCCGCCCGGCGGCCATCAAGTAAACCTGTCCAGGCCAGCACCCAGGCGCCGAGACACATGCCTACCAACTGAGCACCGCGCTGATGGGCGCGACGTAGCGCGCGCAGTAGCGCCTCAGAGGGGCGATGCGCCGGGTGCGGCCAGTGCGGAATAATAATGATATCTGCTGTCTCAAGCTGTGCCAGACCACCGGTTGCCTCAATGCTCATCCCATAGTCGTTACGCACGGTGCCGGGCTGCTCTGCGCAGAAGGTGAGTGAAAACAGCGGCTGCGGCAAAATATCACCAAAAATAATGGCGGGCGTTGAGATATGAAACGGGCTGAACCCCGGCATCACAAACAGGGCAACAGACGGCAAAGACATCGTATTTCTCCAGGTACCAGATGGCGTTATTTAACCACGCTGTGGCTACAGTGTGCGCGCTTCACCATCTGCCGGGATCCAGACGTGTTCGGCAATGCCCTGTTGCGTCACATACTCGCGCAGTTCAGCGCGGCTAAGCAGGCAATGGTTGAGCGCCTCCATATGGCTTGCAATAAGTGTGGCCTCAGGCACCAGGCGATGCAGACGTGGGAAATCTTCCTTGCCCATGATAATGGCGCCGTAACCGTCAATCTGGGCAAAACCGGCGTTAACGATAACCACCTCCGGCCGCCGGGTTTTTAGGGTGTGTTCTACGGCATCCACCCAAATGGTGTCACCAGCCAGATACAGCGTTTTTTCGCTGGGGTGGCTGAACACCAGCCCGCAGGCATCACCGAGAAACTGCGCGATAGACGGATTCGCGTAAGCGTCATCGCTGCCGTGCTGGCCGCCGGTTTTTTCAATGTCGATGCCGGCAAAAGCGGTGTGCTGCCCCAGCACCTGCACCTGCTCAAAACCCTGCTGGCGCAGCGCCGCGGCGTCCTGCTCGTTTTGCACAAACACCGGCAAATGTTTGCCGATAAGCGCCTGCGCTGCCTCATCCCAGTGGTCGGGATGGGTGTGCGTGACAATGACGGCATCAACCTCAAGCAGTGTGTCTACCGCGCACGGCAGTTCAACGAGCGGGTTGCGCAGGTGAGGGCGTGGCGTACCAGCAAAGCCTTCATAGCGGCCTTTCTCAGCCAGCATAGGGTCGATAAGTAACGTTTTACCTGCGTATGTTAATAACAGCGTGGCATTGCGGATTTGGGTGAGTTGCATATTGCTGTCTCCTTACAGTGAAAACCTGTATTCAGTGTAGGGAAAATGCTCAAGCGCCGTGAGTTGCCCACAGGACAACTCTCGATGATGTTGGGCCAACGTGAGCGGGGTGACTTTGGGAATCCTCCTGTGGCCCCGCTGCCGGGGCTTTTCTAAGGTCAGTAGCCCACTTTTACCTACAGGCCGCCTATGAAAAAGACTTCCCTTGCGCTGCTGATGATGACGCTCACGTTTGCAAGTGTTGCCCGTGCTGACAACCTGGACAACATCATTAACGACACTATTAATTCAGTCACGCGGGCGCTGAACCAGCAAAGCGATGATGAGCAGGCGTATGAGGACAATGACGACGGGCAGTGGCGCGAATCGTTAAGTGATAACGAGCGCCAACGCTATAACGACAGGCGGCGACAGCTTGACGAACGCCGCCGTCAGCTCAATGAGCAGCAGCGCCAGCTTGACGAGCAGCGCCGTGAGCTTAACGAGGAAGAGCGCCGTCTTGATAACGGCGACCAGTATTAGGGCAGTTCGATGGTTTGGCCGTCACGGGCCGCTGAAAAACCTTGTGGCAGCGGGTTGTCCATCATCCACACATCGAATTCATGACCGATATGCGTGAGCAACACCGTCGGTGCCACAATCTGTGCATTGAGCGCGATAACGGTATTGAGGTCACTGTGGTTGCGCGGCGTGTGTGGGCGCGGCGCGTGGGCGCAGTCAATCACCATGACGTCGGGGCGGTGCGCGCGCAGAAACGCCAGAGTTGGTTCCGGCAACCCGGCCGTGTCACACAACCAGGCGAGCCGACTGTGCGCAGTTTCCAGCAGATAACCAAAGGTTAACTTTGAGTGATTAAGCGCCAGCGGCGTCACGCGGATGTGCTGGAGGTAGAAGGCGGTAAATGGCGTGAGCCGGTGGCTGAAATCCAGCAGGCCGGGGTGCTTAAACAG
>JALAGK010000579.1 GCA_022712475.1 Enterobacteriaceae bacterium | reverse complement strand
TACCAGACGTGTGTTATCAGGGGAGTCAGGCGAAATGAAAGGAATACGTGCGCAGCAGGAGAAGAGTGTTATAGCCCTGCGCCAGGCGGTTATAGCCCTGATGAACAGCGGCAAGTACCAGGAAGCATTGAAGAAAATACAAAGCCGACTGCTGTTTGGGCCAAAAGATGAGTGGCTGGCTGTGGAAGCGGCGCGCTGCTGTCGCAGACTGGGCAAACAGGATGAGGCACAGCGTTATTACACTCAGGCACTGAGCATTGCGCCCCACAACGCTGGGGCGCTTAACGGCCTTGGGTTGATTCACTATGAGCGCGGCCATTATGAAGAGGCCGAAAACTGCTATCGCAAGGCACTCGCCAGCATCAGTAACTATCCAGCGTGCCGCAATAACTACGGTGTGTTGCTACACAAAATAGATCGTTTCGAAGAAGCGGCGGCGCAGTATGAAGCCGTACTGGCAAGCGAGCCGGATTATGATGACGCACGCTATGGTCTGGCGTCTGTTTACGGACAAATCCAGCGGCTTGAGGAGGCCGAAAAGCATTTGCGCTATATCCTTGCCCGCAACCCACAGGACACGCGCAGTAGCACGGTGTTGGGCATGGTGTTAATGCAGCGTGGTCAGCATCAGGAAGGGTGGGATTTATATCGTGGACGCTATAGCGAGAACAACCCTTATCGGTTTGTGAAACGACCGGCGTTCAACTCGCCGTACTGGCAGGGTGAAGACCTGCACGGTAAGTCGATAATGGTGCATCGTGAGCAGGGGCTGGGCGATGAAATTCAGTTCAGCCGCTACGTCAGTCGCCTCAAACGTGAAAAGGGCGCAAAGGCGGTGTATCTGGTGTGCACGAAAAGCGCGTTACCCCTGCTACGCCAGTTGCCGGATGTAGATGGCGTCATTGCTCAGGAGCCTGGTAACGAGATTTCCCATTTTGATTACTGGGTTATGTTGTTGGACTTGCCGCTGTACTTCTGTGAAACACCAGCGCCGTTTGGTCTGATGCCGCCGTATTTCTCTGCCAGTGAGGACGCTATCCGGCGCTGGCCGCTGCCAGCGAGCAAACTGCGCGTAGGCGTGGTATGGAAAGGCTCAACGGCACATGACAAAGACCGCTTTCGTTCTTTGCCTGGGCTTGAGTCGCTGCGCCCGCTGTTCAGCGTACCGGGTATTACATGGATAAGTCTGCAAAAAGGTGCCGGTGAAGAGGAGGCGCGCAATCCGCCTGCGGGAATATCCTTGCTGGCGCTAGGACATCAGGTGCAGGATTACACCGACACGGCGGCTATTATCGCCCAGCTCGATCTGGTTATTACCGTGGATACTTCGGTCGCGCACCTTGCTGGCGCTATGGGCCAACCCTGCTGGACGCTGATTTCCTCGTTTTGTACGGACTGGCGCTGGCGCGAAGGGCAGGATACCACGCACTGGTATCCTGCTATGCGTTTGCAGCGTGGTGATGCGCAGGGGAGTTGGGAACCCGCCATTGCGCGTATGCGTGAAGCCTTGCTGGAGATGGTGAAGTAGAGAACAACGGTCTTGCGGCTGGCAGAGATGTCAGCCGCCTTAATCCCTTAGCGGCGATGCACGCGGGTTAGCAGTGCGTAGCACACGCCGCCGCCCACCAGCCCCCAGAATGCTGAACTCACACCGTACAGCGTCAGCCCGGATGCGGTTATTAAAAAAGTGACAACGGCGGCGTCACGCTCCGTGTCATGGGCCAGCGCCTGATACAAGCTGCCACCGAGCGTCCCCAGCAGCGCCCGCCCAGCCAGCGTATGAATAAACGCCATGGGGAGTGCTGCCAGTAAAATCGCAATCCCGCCGCCAAATACCCCGGCCAGCAGATAGAACACGCCAGCGGCCGCCGCAGCCTGCCAGCGGCGCGCCGGGTCCGGGTGTGCTTCTTCACTTTGACAGATAGCGGCGGTAATAGCTGCAATACCCACCGAATACACGCCAAACGGTGCTAACACCAGGGTGGCCAGACCGGTTGTTGTCATTAATGGCGACACCGGCACGTTATAACCTGCGGCCTTCAGCGCCGCCACGCCGGGCGCGTTTTGTGAGGCCATCGTCACCAGGAAAAAAGGCAGCCCAATGCCAATGAGCGTGGCAAGGCTAAAGGTCGGCGTGGTCCACACCGGTGCGGCAAACAGGCTAATTCCGGGGTGCGTACTGACGTTGCCGCTTAAAATGGCAACGTCCAGCCCGACAAGCAGCGCGACTGCCACTGCGTAGCGCGGCGCGAACACTTTCGTTATAAGCCAGCTTACCAGCATCGCCCCGCACATCAGTGCCTGATCGCGCAGGCCACTGAAGGTATCAAGCCCAAAACGCAGCAAAATACCGGCCAGCATGGCGGCAGCGAGAGTGTGAGGAATAACACGCATCAGTCGTGCGAACAGACCGGTCACGCCACATACAACAATCAGTGCGGCGGCAAAAATAAACACACCGATTGCTTCGCCGAGCGTTACGCCATGCAGACTGGTTGCAAGCAGGGCTGCGCCGGGTGTGGACCATGCTGTCAACACCGGCGCTCGGTAGCGGAGCGTCAGAAAAAGCGTACTGAAACCCATTGCAAGGCCAAGCATGGTCATCCAGCCCGCAATTTGCCCGGGTGTTGCGCCAGCTGCGGCTGCCGCTTGCCAGATAATGGCGGCGGAACTGGCGTAGCCAACCAGCACAGCGATAAAGCCGGAAAAGAGCGTGGGCAAAGGAACGGCAGATAAACGCATAGCAGGCTCCGGTCGGGTGAGTCCGGCGACTATAGCATCGTGCGTTATAACGCACAAGGCGCTACAATACGTCAAAAACAGGAGGGTTTTTATGGACATAACCAGCAGAATGGC
>JALAGK010000578.1 GCA_022712475.1 Enterobacteriaceae bacterium | reverse complement strand
GCCTGATGGCATGCCGATGTTCTGTGTCATTCTCCAGTACATGGCAGCACTATCTTTACCTATTTAACCGGTTCAGAAACGACAATGACAAAACTCACCTTACAAGAACAGATGCTAAAGGCAGGCCTGGTCACCAGTAAAAAAATGGCCAAGGTTCAGAGAACGGCAAAAAAATCGCGCGTTCAGGCGCGTGAGGCAAGAGAAGCGGTAGAAGAAAATAAAAAACTACAGCTTGAGCGAGATAAGCTGCTTAACGAGCAGCAAAAGCAGGCCGCCTTGTCGAAAGAGTACAAAGCACAGGTTAAACAGCTCATCGAGATGAACCGCATCGTCATCACAAAAGGTGATATCTATTTTAACTTCACGGATAACAACCTGATTAAAAAAATTGCCGTGGATAAGCTTACGCAGAGTCAACTGGTGAGTGGCCGTCTGGCAATTGCACGCCTGGCGATGGATAACCGCAGCGAGTGCGTTTACGCGATTATTCCTGCCAGCGTTGCCGATAAAATTGCGCAGCGTGACGCGAGCAGCATTGTGCTAAACAGCGCACTGAGTCAGGAAGCGCAGGATGAAGACGATCCGTATGCTGACTTTAAAGTCCCTGACGATCTGATGTGGTAAGGCGTGTTTGCTGCAGTGCTCAGAACGGGCTGTCGCTTCGGGCGTTAATCTGTTCGTGACTGACAGGATGCACAAACTGTAATTCGCTGGCGTGCAGCATCAATCTTGGCGTTTGTTCCGTACCTGACAGCAGGCGACCACCATACAAATCACATCCCCAGATAGGGTGTCCCAGGTACTGGCAGTGAATGCGCAGCTGGTGGGTGCGCCCGGTCTGCGGCATTAACCGTACCCGTGTTAGCGGCACCCGCATGCCATCCTGAGATTCATGATAACAGCGCTCAATGACCTCATAGCAGGAGCGCGCGGGTTGGCCGTGGGTGTCGCAAATTGACATCAGTGGGAACCGCGCCGGGTCTCTGGCAATCGCTGCTTCCACCACGCCTTCGTTGTCCTCCAGATGCCCACAAAGTAGTGCGTTGTATACCTTTGTTACGCTGCGCTGGCTGAACTGCTGACAGAGAGCAGCATTAATCGTCTTATTACGGGCAATCACCATCACCCCGGATGTGCCAAAATCAAGACGGTGGACCAGAGTGCAGCCGGGAAAAATCTGTACCAGCCGGTAATGCACTGAGTCGAGATTTTGCGGGTTTTTGCCCGACAAACTCAGCAAGCCGCTGGGTTTATTGATAAGCGCCAGGTGCGCATCCTGATAGAGAATCTCTATCTCGTCATGGCACGGTGGGGCAATGAAAGTATCAATAATTGTGGACATCGGGCAGCCAGCAATGAAGGGGGAGCGGATAGTACCCAATTTTTAGTCTGGAGACGAGTTTCACACTGACCTGTGCGAGACCGGGATGACAGGAACGTGACTAAGAATGCTATTATTTGGGGCAAATGGTGCTGGCTGTGACCGGCATTGACCAACATTGCCAGGGGATGACCTATGAATAACGATATACCGCTTAAATATTATGATATTGCTGATGAGTACGCGACGGAAGCGGCAAAACCGGTCAGTGACGCCGAGCGCGATGCCGTGGCGCACTATTTCCAGCTGCTGCTGGCGCGTTTGATGAATAACGAAGAAATCAGCGAGGAAGCGCAGGGCGAGATGGCGGTGGTGGCAGGACTTGATGAAAATCGCATCGATGAAATTGCCAATTTTCTCAATCAGTGGGGTAACGAGTAGTCCAGGATTTCATTCCCGCCTGTAACAGCAGGCATTTAAAAGGGGACGTTAACGTCCCCTTTATTCATTACGGCTCGCCGTACAGTGCAATCAGCCGCCTTACCACGCCGTTAGTCCAGCCAAAGCCGTCCTGCAGTGGATATTCGCCGCCACCGCCTTCATCTGCTGTACTGCCCGCAATATGGTATTTCTCCACCAGTTTATGCTGTTTCTGGTATACCTGATTGACGGTATTAAGCCAGCGATGGGCAATATCATCACCCAGCTCATCCATGCCATAGCGCTTAAATCCCTGAATCGCCATCCACTGTAACGGTGCCCAGCCGTTGGGTTTATCCCACTGCTCGCCGGTTTCATATTCGGTTGCCAAAATGCCACCAGGGCTTAACAGGCGCCTGCGCGTGGCTTCGGCTACCTGGGCTGCCTGCTCGTGCGTGGCTAATTCCACGTACAGCGGAACCACGCTGGCAGCAGAAAACAACCCCATTTCCTCGCGTCGCCAGTCATAGTCGCGATAGCAGCCGTTTTCGGCGTCCCACAGATAGCGCGTCATGGCATCGCGGCGCGCCCGGGCTTTGTGACGAAACAGTTCCTGCCCATATTTATCGCCTTTCAGCGCGGAAATATTGGCGATAGTGCTCTCCAGCTTGTACAAAAAGGCGTTGAGATCCACCGGAATAAACTGCGTAGTGCGAATACTGGCCAGGCGCGAGGTGTCACGCAGCCAGCGTGAAGAGTAGTCCCAGCCGGAGGCCGCCCCGGCACGCAAATCACGATAGACTTCGTTCGGCGGTCGCCCGGAATGGCGTGCGGTTTCTACATCCTCACGCCATGCTTCATCGCGAGGGGTGTCGCGATCGTCCCAGTAGCGGTTAAGCAGGGCGCCATCAGGCATACGTACCGTATGGCGATAGGCCTGGTTGAGCAGTAGTGATTCCGCGCCGTCCATCCAGTAGGCGTACTCCTGGCGCAAATGGTCGAGATAACGCCGCGCGCCGCGCACGCCGTCTTCTTCAAACAGTTCCACCATCAGTGCAAACACCGGCGGCTGTGAACGGCCGAGGTAGTAGGTACGGTTGCCATTCGGGATATGGCCGTATTTCTCAATCATCCAGGCAAAGTTATCGGCCATGCAGCGCATTAAATCTTCGCGCCCGCTTTCTGCCAGCCCCAGCATGGTGAAATACGAATCCCAGTAGTAGGTTTCGCTAAAGCGCCCGCCAGGCACGATGTAAGCCTGCGGTAGCGCCAGTAGCGACGACCAGGGGATATGATCCTGGGGTTCACGGGTCAGCACTGGCCACAGATTGTCGATATGCTCTTTAAGCGAACTGTCAGGATCGGAAATATAGTCGCTGGCGTGGGTTTCCGGCAGCCAGAAATTGTCTTCTACAAACTGGCGCAGCTCAAAACCTGGCTGGCGGCGAGTACGCCGGTAGCTAATGAGAATATCAAG
>JALAGK010000577.1 GCA_022712475.1 Enterobacteriaceae bacterium | reverse complement strand
GCTTATCTACACTGCGGAGCACCAGATTAATGGTGGGTGATGACGGGCTCGAACCGCCGACCCCCTCCGTGTAAAGGAGATGCTCTACCAACTGAGCTAATCACCCCCGCTGTGTGGAGTCGCATTATAGGGATAGCGGAAAATGAGTCAACGCCTTTTCCTCAGTTTTTGTTTATTCGTTGTAAAATTAGTCAACCTGCTCAAGGCTGTGCCGTCTGCGTATGATTTGTCAACAAATAGAATCGCCTGCAGGCCATTTTTCGCCTCCGGTGTAGGGTGTAAAACGTCAGGAGAACACTGCCAGGCAGAAATGCCCGGGCTCACGTTGAGGAATCAGCACACGGTGGTAGAATGTTGCCCACTCTCTTTTCCAGGCTTGCCGGTTCCCGGCATTTTTACGTTATAAAGGCCGTTTAATGAAAATCAAAACCCGCTTCGCTCCCAGCCCGACTGGCTATCTGCACGTTGGTGGTGCCCGTACTGCGCTTTATTCCTGGCTTTTTGCCCGCAACCACGGCGGTGAGTTCGTGCTGCGTATTGAAGATACCGATCTTGAACGCTCCACCCAGCAGGCGATTGACGCCATTATGGATGGTATGAACTGGTTGAGCCTGGACTGGGATGAGGGCCCGTACTATCAGACCAAACGTTTTGACCGCTATAACGGCGTGATTGACGAAATGCTGGAAGCGGGCACGGCTTATAAATGCTACTGCTCCAAAGAGCGCCTGGAGAAGCTGCGCGAAGATCAGATGGCGAAAGGCGAAAAGCCACGTTATGACGGCCATTGCCGCCACAGTCACGCTGAACACGCGCCCGACGAGCCGTGTGTGGTGCGTTTTGCGAACCCGCAGGATGGCTCAGTCATTTTTGACGATCAGATTCGTGGCCCGATTGAATTTAGCAATCTGGAGCTCGATGACCTTATCATCCGCCGTACCGACGGTTCCCCGACCTATAACTTCTGTGTAGTGGTTGACGACTGGGATATGGAAATTACCCACGTGATACGTGGTGAAGACCATATCAACAACACGCCGCGCCAGATTAACATCCTCAAAGCACTGGGTGCGCCAGTACCGCTGTATGCCCACGTGTCGATGATTAACGGCGATGACGGCAAAAAGCTCTCCAAGCGCCACGGTGCTGTGAGTGTAATGCAGTATCGTGACGACGGCTATCTGCCGGAAGCGCTGCTCAACTATTTGGTGCGTTTGGGATGGTCGCATGGCGATCAGGAAATCTTCAGTCGCGAAGAAATGATCAAACTGTTCACCCTTGGTGCCGTCAGCAAATCTGCCAGTGCATTTAACACAGAGAAGCTGCAGTGGTTAAACCATCATTACATCAACACGCTGGCGCCGGAATATGTCGCTACGCATTTGCAGTGGCACATTGAGCAGGAAAATATCGATACCCGTAACGGCCCTCAGTTGGCCGAGTTGGTAAAACTGCTGGGGGAACGTTGTAAAACGCTTAAAGAGATGGCCGCAAGCTGCCGCTATTTCTATGAAGACTTTAGTGAGTTTGATGCTGACGCGGCGAAACAACATCTGCGTCCAGTGGCGCGTCAGCCGCTTGAACTGGTGCGTGACAAGCTGTCCGCTATTGACGACTGGAGTGCGGAAAACATCCATCATGCTATTCAGGCAACTGCTGATGAGCTGGAAGTGGGCATGGGGAAAGTTGGTATGCCTCTGCGTGTCGCAGTAACCGGTGCCGGGCAGTCGCCAGGCCTTGATGTTACCGTGCATGCCATTGGCAAAACGCGCAGCATCGCGCGTATTAACCAGGCACTGGCGTTTATCGCAGAGCGTGAGCAACAGTAATCACGAATAGCCGACGAGGCCTCCTGCGGGAGGCCTTTTTATTGCCCGTCTTCTGCCGTTAGCCCCAGTCGGCGGATAATCCCGCCGATACCTTCACGATACAGCATGGTATGAAGCTGTTCCCGTTCACTGTCGCTGAGCTGGCGCAGTGAGGCAAGCCACAGGTATTCAAGGCTGTCGCCTTTCACTGCGTAATGGCTTTCTGGCTCAGTCATGCGCGGCTGCTGGGCGTTGCGCATCAGCGGCGTATTCATGAGATATTCACGCACGTCTTCGTCTACGTGAATAACATGAGCGCGACCACCTTTCACACCCGGCAGGGTCGAGGTCTTCCAGCCAAACTTCCTGACCCAGCGGTTCAACGCCTGTGGTGTATAGCCAGTCAGTTCTGCCAGCTCCTGTGGCGTCATTTTTTGTTTAAAGTTCATCATGTGATATCGGTATCGCGGATACCCAGCCGTAGTAACAGACCGCTAATGCCTTCACGCAACAAAAATGAAGTCATCTGCTTATGCTCTACAGGGGTTATCTCCTTAAGAGAGTTAAGTAACAGACTTTCAAGAGAGGTATCACTGGACTTATAGCTGGCCGTGTCTTCGGCCATGCGCTGTGCGCTGAGAATAAAATTGCGCACGCGCTCATCCACATGAATGAGACGGGCCTTTCCTCCCTGAACGCCTGGACGAGGGGAGGTTTCCCATTCTTCCTTGCGTACCCATTTATTAATAGTTTGACGACTGTAGCCAGTCATTGCTGCCAGCTCTTCCGGCGTCATTCTTTCCCTGAACACTAGGAGTCTTCCTTATACGTTAACGTCATGATCTTACGGATTCATATTAATACGTCATATTACTCGAATCTGTGACATGTTTAACTACAACCAACGGAAACTGAAGAAAAACTGATGAATATGATGTCTTTTTCAGCGGTTGAGCGAGGAGGGTGAAATTGCCGTTGACACCAGAACAGGGAATTCTTATTATGCCGCCCGTCAACGCGACAGAGTGTTTACGTTGGGGCTATAGCTCAGCTGGGAGAGCGCCTGC
>JALAGK010000576.1 GCA_022712475.1 Enterobacteriaceae bacterium | reverse complement strand
CAAAATTTTGCGCTTCATGGGTCGGGGGCTAACTGTGGCACCGCAGGGGCGTAGACACTTGCAGGAGATAAAGAATGAAAATTTTCCAACGTTATAACCCACTTCAGGTGGCAAAGTACGTAAAAATCCTGTTCCGTGGACGGTTGTATATCAAGGACGTTGGCGCTTTTGAGTTTGATAAGGGCAAAATTCTTTTACCGAAGGTGAAAGACAAGCAACACCTCTCTGTCATGTCTGAGGTTAATCGCCAGGTGCTGCGTATGCAGACAGAGCTGGCGTAACGCGACCATCAGGACAGAAAAACGGCCCCGATTGGGGCCGTTGGTGTTTCTGAGGCACGCTTACGCAACGTTCTGCTCGTCTGGTGCCTTAGGCAGCAGCGGTGTGGCTGGTTTGCTGTCGATGCGTGTCACTAAGAGCTGATCGATGCGGTGGTTATCAATATCCACCACTTCAAACTTATAGCCTGAGTATTTTACCGAGTCGGTGCGTTTCGGGATTTTACGCAGCATATACATCATAAAGCCGCCGATGGTTTCGTAATTGTCAGAGTGCGGAAACTCGTCGATATCCAGCACGCGCATTACATCGTCAATCGGTGTACCGCCTTCGACCAGCCACGAGTTCTCATCGCGCGCCACAATTTGCTCTTCCATACCCTGGCCGACCAGGTCACCCATTAACGTGGTCATGACGTCGTTGAGTGTAATGATGCCCACTACCAGCGCGTATTCGTTCATGATGACGGCAAAGTCTTCCCCAGCACTTTTAAAGCTTTCCAGCGCTTCAGAGAGCGTAAGTGTGTCAGGCACAATCAACGCGTTGCGGATTTGCACACCGCTGCTAAGCGCCAGACTCTGGTTCGCCAGCACGCGATTAAGCAATTCTTTGGAATCCACATAACCAATAATGTGGTCAATGTCGTCGCTACAGACGAGGAATTTAGAATGCGGGTGCTCGGCAACCTTACTTTTCAGGCTTTGTTCGTCTTCATGCAGGTTGAACCAGATAACGTTCTCGCGCGAGGTCATGGAGGAGGGCACGGTACGTGATTCCAGCTCAAAAACGTTTTCAATCAGCTCATGTTCCTGCTTACGCAGCACGCCTGCCAGTGCACCGGCTTCCACCACGGCGTAGATATCATCAGAGGTGATGTCGTCTTTGCGGACCATTGGCAATTTGAAAATGCGGAAAATGACGTTTGCCAGACCGTTAAAGAACCACACCAGCGGGCGGAACACGACAAGGCAGAAGCGCATCGGGTTGATTATCCGTAACGCGATGGTTTCCGGGGCTATCATACCGATGCGTTTCGGGGTCAGGTCGGCAAAGAGAATAAACAGGCCGGTGACCAGCGTAAACGACAGAACAAAACTGACCTGTTCAGCCAGTTCCGGCGCCATGACGCGCACGAACAGCTCAGTAAACGCGGGGGAGAACGCAGCGTCACCGACAATACCGCCAAGAATAGCCACGGCGTTAAGGCCAATCTGCACCACGGTAAAAAACATACCGGGGCTTTCCTGCATCTTCAGCACGCGCTGGGCGTTAATATTGCCTTCATCGGCCATCAGTTTGAGCTTGATTTTGCGCGACGCGGCAAGCGAAATCTCGGAGACTGAAAAGAACGCACTGATGGCGATGAGACAAAGTATTATCAAAATACTGTTTAACATATCTTATCCGGCCTCACTGGCCAGATCCTCGGAAGGGAAGTGGATAAATACGGTGGCTGCTACCCGCTGTGTACGCTATGGCCTCAAAAAGCCTGCGCCGTTACGGTCTTAAGTCTTGCGGATAACACACTAAAAACCGGTCCGAAGGTGCCGGACCGGCCTGTTTCAGGGGCTAGTATAGCGTAAGCCCATCAGGGCCTGCCAGAGGACAAATCTGCGCCCGTCATTATCCCGGTTGGTGATTACACGTTTTCAGGCGGCAAACACACGCCAATTCCGCCAATACCGCAGTAGCCGTATGGATTTTTGTGCAGGTACTGCTGGTGTTCGTCCTCGGCGTAGTAGAACGGTGTGGCGTCAGCAATTTCAGTGGTTATGTGGCGTGTGTCACCAGCGGCCTCCATCGCAGCCTGGTAGCGGGCAAGACTTGCGCATGCCGCGGCGTCCTGTTCCGGCGTCAGCGGATAAATGGCTGAACGGTACTGGGTGCCGCTGTCGTTACCCTGGCGCATGCCCTGGGCCGGGTCGTGGTTTTCCCAGAAGGTGTGCAGCAGTTGCTCATAGCTTATCACCTTCGGGTCGTAGACCACGCGCACAGCCTCAGTGTGACCGGTCTGGCCGCTGCACACTTCGCGGTAGGTTGGGTTGGGGGTGTAACCGCCCGCATAGCCTGCCGCGGTGCTGTAGACACCAGGTAACTGCCAGAACAGACGCTCGACGCCCCAGAAACAACCCATGCCGAACAGTGCCACCTCCATCCCGGCAGGAATATTGGTCATTGAATGGCCGTTCACGGCATGGAGCGTGGCGACCGGCATGGGGGTACTACGGCCCGGTAACGCATCAGCAGGGGCGACAAGATGGGATTTATCAAAGAATTTCACGTGTTTTTCTCCCGAAGAGCGTCTAAAAAACCGCAACTGTCGTCGCACGGTTGTATCCGGGCGAGGATTTGCGGACAATAAAGACAGCCTATATTT
>JALAGK010000575.1 GCA_022712475.1 Enterobacteriaceae bacterium | reverse complement strand
TCTTTTGTCATTGCGTAGCGCAATCGGGTATCCTTTGCGGGCCTTTGACAGCCATAGACGGCAAACCGCAGGCTGTCAATTTTCACCTGATGACACTCTTTGTAGTTTACGCTATTTCAGGTAAACGCATGACTATTTCTTCGCCATGCCAAAAAACGGATCTGGCATGACGTTAATCATAAACGTCAGCGTCATCTTGCGCTACGATGAGAGTCTGTCTGACGTTTTTTTAGCCACGTATACATAGTAGGTACTTCCATGTCGAGTAAGTTAGTACTGGTTCTGAACTGCGGTAGTTCTTCCCTCAAATTTGCAATTATTGATGCAGCGAACGGCGAAGAACATCTTTCTGGCCTGGCCGAATGTTTCCATCTGCCTGAAGCACGTATCAAATGGAAAATGGACGGAGTCAAACATGAAGAAGCGCTGGGCGCAGGTGCTGCCCACAGCGAAGCACTCAACTTCATGGTTAACACTATCCTGGCTCAGAAACCGGAGCTGTCTGCTCAGTTGACCGCTATTGGCCACCGCATCGTTCACGGCGGTGAAAAATACACCTCCTCCGTGGTTATCGACGACAGCGTGATTCAGGGTATCAAAGACTCTGCCTCTTTTGCTCCGCTGCACAACCCGGCACACCTCATCGGTATCGCGGAAGCGCTGAAATCCTTCCCGACGCTGGCGAAGAAAAACGTGGCTGTGTTTGACACCGCGTTCCATCAGACCATGCCGGAAGAATCTTACCTCTATGCCCTGCCGTACAAACTGTACAAAGAACACGGCATTCGCCGCTACGGCGCACACGGCACCAGCCACTTCTTTGTGACCCAGGAAGCGGCAAAAATGCTGAACAAACCTGTTGATCAGGTAAACATCATTACCTGCCACCTGGGCAACGGTGGTTCTGTTTCCGCTATCCGCAACGGCCAGTGTGTTGACACCTCTATGGGTCTGACCCCGCTGGAAGGTCTGGTGATGGGTACGCGCTCTGGCGATATCGACCCGGCTATCGTGTTCCATCTGCACGACGCGCTCGGCATGAGCGTTGATGACATCAACAAGCTGCTGACCAAAGAGTCCGGCCTGCTGGGTCTGACCGAAGTGACCAGCGACTGCCGCTATGTCGAAGATAACTACGACACCAAAGAAGATGCCAAACGCGCAATGGACGTTTACTGCCATCGCCTGGCCAAATACATCGGTTCCTACACAGCGCTGATGGACGGCCGTCTGGACGCGGTTGTGTTTACTGGCGGTATCGGTGAAAACGCGGCAATGGTACGTGAGCTGTCTCTGGGCAAACTTGGCGTGCTGGGCTTTGAGATTGACCATGAGCGCAACCTGGCTGCTCGCTTTGGTAAATCCGGCTTCATCAACAAAGAAGGCACCACCCTTGCGATGGTCATCCCGACCAACGAAGAGCTGGTCATCGCGCAGGACGCGAGCCGCCTGACCGCCTGATTCCCCACCGCCAGCAATGCTGGCGGTGTTGTTTTGTGCTGCGCCACACAGCAGGCGCTAACGAAAGAGGATAAACCGTGTCCCGTACTATCATGCTAATTCCGACCGGAACCAGCGTCGGCCTGACCAGCGTCAGCCTGGGCGTTATCCGTGCTATGGAACGTAAAGGCGTTCGTCTGAGCGTCTTTAAACCAATTGCCCAGCCGCGCGCTGGCGGCGATGCTCCCGACCAGACCACCACCATCGTGCGCAACAACTCATCCTTACCGGCCGCTGAGCCGCTGAAAATGAGCCACGTTGAGTCTCTACTGTCCAGCAACCAGAAAGACGTGCTGATGGAAGAGATAATCGCCAACTACCATGCCAACACGCAAGACGCGGAAGTGGTGTTGGTTGAAGGTCTGGTACCGACCCGCAAACACCAGTTTGCCCAGTCTCTGAACTTTGAAATCGCCAAAACCCTGAACGCAGAAATCGTCTTCGTGATGTCCCAGGGTACCGATACGCCGGAGCAGCTTAAAGAACGTATTGAGCTGACCCGCAGCAGCTTCGGTGGCGCAAAGAATACCAACATTACTGGCATTATCGTCAACAAGCTGAATGCGCCGGTTGACGAGCAAGGCCGCACCCGCCCGGATTTGTCAGAAATCTTTGATGATTCCACCAAAGCAAAAGTGGTGAAGATTGATACTGCACAGCTGCAGTCCGTCAGCCCATTGCCGGTACTGGGCGCAGTGCCGTGGAGCTTTGACCTGATTGCCACGCGCGCTATCGACATGGCTCGCCATCTTAACGCCACCGTCATTAACGAAGGCGATATCAAAACTCGCCGCGTGAAATCCGTCACCTTCTGTGCACGCAGCATTCCGCATATGCTGGAGCACTTCCGTCCGGGTTCTCTGCTGGTGACCTCTGCTGACCGCCCTGATGTACTGGTTGCCGCCTGCCTCGCCGCCATGAACGGCGTTGAGATCGGTGCCATCCTGCTGACCGGTGGTTATGAAATGGACGAGCGCATCAGCAAACTGTGCGAGCGTGCGTTTGCAACCGGTCTGCCGCTGTTTATGGTGAACACCAACACCTGGCAGACATCCCTGAGCCTGCAAAGCTTCAACCTGGAAGTACCGGTTGATGACCACGAGCGCGTTGAGAAAGTACAGGAATACGTGGCTGGCTTTATTGACAGCGACTGGATTGACTCCCTGAGTGCCACCTCTGAGCGTAGCCGTCGTCTGTCTCCGCCAGCGTTCCGCTACCAGCTGACTGAACTGGCACGCAAAGCGGGCAAGCGTGTCGTGCTGCCGGAAGGCGACGAGCCGCGTACCGTGAAAGCAGCAGCCATCTGTGCCGAGCGCGGCATCGCGACCTGCGTGCTGTTGGGTAACCCGGACGAAATTAATCGTGTTGCGGCCGCGCAGGGCGTTGAGCTGGGCGCAGGTATCGAGATCGTTGACCCGGAAGTCGTGCGCGAAAGCTACGTTGCTCGTCTGGTTGAGCTGCGTAAGAGCAAGGGTATGACCGAAACCGTCGCCCGTGAGCAACTTGAGGACAATGTGGTACTCGGCACGCTGATGCTGGAGCAGGACGAAGTTGACGGTCTGGTATCCGGTGCGGTTCACACTACCGCCAATACCATCCGTCCGCCGCTGCAGCTGATTAAAACCGCGCCGGGCAGCTCGCTGGTGTCTTCCGTGTTCTTCATGCTGCTGCCTGAGCAGGTATACGTGTACGGCGACTGCGCCATTAACCCAGACCCGACCGCAGAGCAGCTGGCAGAAATCGCTATTCAGTCTGCCGACTCCGCGATTGCATTCGGTATCG
This sequence comes from Enterobacteriaceae bacterium, assembly GCA_022712475.1. Classification (GTDB taxonomy): domain Bacteria; phylum Pseudomonadota; class Gammaproteobacteria; order Enterobacterales; family Enterobacteriaceae; genus Tenebrionibacter. The sequence goes on along the minus strand of JALAGK010000575.1, from coordinate 3,193 downwards.
ACCCGCGCGTTGCGATGCTCTCCTACTCCACCGGCACCTCCGGTGCGGGCAGCGATGTGGAGAAAGTGCGTGAAGCGACACGTCTGGCGCAGGAAAAACGTCCGGACCTGGTTATTGACGGTCCGTTGCAGTACGACGCCGCGGTCATGGCTGATGTTGCTAAATCTAAAGCGCCAAACTCACCGGTTGCAGGTCGCGCTACCGTGTTCATCTTCCCGGATCTGAACACCGGTAATACCACCTACAAAGCGGTGCAGCGTTCTGCTGACCTGATCTCCATCGGGCCGATGCTGCAGGGTATGCGTAAACCGGTTAATGACCTGTCCCGTGGTGCACTAGTAGACGACATCGTTTACACCATCGCGCTTACTGCGATTCAGGCTACTCAGCAGTAATCTGCCGAGCGTTGAATAAACAGGCTGCCTTCGGGTGGCCTTTTTTTCGCCTGGCCAACACCTCACCGCGCAGTGTTACCGGTCACATTTTTCACTTCCGATACTCTGATACATCACAGAACATGACCTGAGTCAGCGTTCCTGAGCCGTGACTGTAATAAATAGTTTCGCATGATGATTATTCAGTTTTTAAAAGGAAATCCATGACTACTCCTGATTCAACTCTGGCGGAGCGGGTCGGCCCGGGTGCCTGGCTGGCGCTGGGCTTCGCTGTTATCTTCTTCTCCGGCATGTTAGGCGGCAACCAGTGGTACGGCGTCTTTGACTTCACCACACTTAACGGCGCATTTGGCCGCGTGGTCAGCAGCGCCAGCCTCGATGGCGACACGCTGACCACCACGACCAGTGCATTTCGTGGCACCGGTGGTCACGGTGCTATGGACGGTTTCCTGTTCGCGCTGGGCCTCATCCCGGCGGTAATGTTCGCACTGGGCATGATTAACGTACTGGAGCACTACGGTGCGCTGAAAGCGGCGCGTCGCCTGCTCACGCCATTGCTGCGCCCTTTACTGGGCATCCCGGGCAGCGCAGGGCTGGCGATGATTGGCAGCCTGCAAAGCACCGATGTGGGCGCATCGCTCACTCGCAACCTGAAAGACGAAGGTGAAATTAACGAGGATGAGCGTGATGTGTTCAGCATGTTCCAGTTCTCAGCAGGTGGCATGATTACCAACTTTTTCTCCTCCGGTGCCATTCTCTTTACGCTAATCCTGGTTGATGGCAGCGCAGCAGTGCCTACCTCTATCGGTGCCTGCATTGCGGTGATGTTCATCATGAAAATTGTCGGTGCCAATATTCTACGCCTCATTCTTAAGGTTAACCGCCGTCGTAACGCACAGGGAGATGCCGCATGAGCCAGACTGCCACCAAACCTGTCATTACCGATGTCTTCGTTGAAGGCGCGCGTAAAGGCTGGACTATCGCCACCACCAGCACTCTGCCCAACGTGGTAATGGCGTTCATCATTATCAAAGCACTGGAAATCACCGGCGCGCTAAAAGGCTTAGGGTTGCTTTTCGCCCCGGTGATGGGCCTGTTCGGCCTACCCGGCGAGGCAGCGGCAGTCCTTATCGGCGGCTGGATGTCGATGGGCGGCGGCATTGGTGTAGCAATTGGTCTGTTTGATAAAGGCATTCTGACCGGCGAACATCTGGCCATCATTGCCCCGGCTATCTACCTGATGGGCTCACAGGTGCAATACATCGGCCGTATCCTCGGGGTGATTGGTACTCGTGCCACGCGCATTCCACTGATGATTGGCATTTCTGTTATCAACGCCTTCCTGGCCATGCTGCTGATGCGCGTCATTATCTGAGGACAACATAATGAATCTGGACAATTACTTTGCCGAACTGGCACAGTTGGTTAACGTAGACTGCGGTACCCACACACCTGAAGGCGTGGCCCAGGTAGCAGAAATTATCAGTGGCTTCTGGCGTGCCGAAGGCTGGCAGGTACAACCCGTCAATCTCGGTACAGAAGTCGGCCCTGGTGTGCTGGTCACCAACAAGCCTGATGCCGCTCACTACGATGTGCTACTGGTGGGTCATCTCGACACTGTCTTCCCACCCGGAACCGTAGCTGAGCGCCCGATGAGCCTGAACACTACCCGCGCAATGGGGCCGGGCGTGTCCGATATGAAAAGCGGTTTGCTGAATATACTGTGGGCGCTGCGCGGGCTTGATGAGACGCACAAATCACGCCTGAGCATCGCTGTTGCGATGAATCCGGACGAAGAAACTGGCTCAGAGCACTCCAGCAAGTGGCTAAGCGAACTGGCACTGCGCGCCAAAACTGTACTGGTATGTGAAGCTGCCCGCGCCGACGGCTCGCTGGTGAAAGCCCGTAAAGGTGTCGCAGGTTATCGTCTTATTTTCAGCGGTAAAGCGGCCCACGCGGGCAACGAGCCGGAAAAAGGCCGCTCGGCGATTAACGCGCTGGCTAAAGCTATAGGCACTATCAATGCACTGGCAAATGCAGAGCTGGGCACCACGTTGAACTTTGGTGTTGTGCACGGCGGTGATGCAGCAAACGTCGTGCCTGCCCATGCCGAAGCCGAGCTGGACGTCCGTTTCTGGCGCAATGATGAATATCAGCGCATCAGCGAACAGCTGCAGACGCTGTGCGACAGCGGCTTTCTCGACGGCGTCACTACGACACTGATGCGCACTACCCACAAACCGGCTATGGCCGCCGATGCTGGCACCCAGGCGCTGATGCAGCTTGTAGAGCAGGCAGGGCGCGAAGAAGGTGTAGCAATCAGCTGGCAGGCGGTAGGCGGCGGCAGCGATGCTAACCTCACCTCCGCGCTGGGTATTCCTACGCTCGATGGCTTTGGCCCTGTAGGGGCTGGTTTTCATGGCCCGGATGAGTATCTGGAAATAGACTCTATTGAGCCACGCATTCGCCTGTTAAGAAAGGTGATTGCCTCACTGTAAGCACACCACACCGGCTGCTGTGCGCCATTGTTTAATACAGAACGGCCATAAAAAGCCACTTCTACGATGAAGTGGCTTTTTTGTCGGGATGGCAGGAAACCGCACCCGGGAAATGATTGTCACACATTATTCGTTATCACGCCGGATTAACGACACGACAGGCGATGCGATTTGCGCCAGTCTTTTACTGCGCGTCGCGGCTGACCTCAGTGTTGCCCGTTTTAACCTCCGGCTTCACCTCTTCGTCTTTTACCTCACTGGCTTTGGCTCTTTTCGCTTTCGCAGTGCTCTCCTGCCCTG
>JALAGK010000574.1 GCA_022712475.1 Enterobacteriaceae bacterium | reverse complement strand
CAGTTCCGACGGATTAGGCGGCACCTGACCGCGCGGCACCAGGTCAAAACACGGAATTGAGGTTTTCTGCACGCAACCGGCAATGTCACCCTGACCTGCCAGTATGTCCGACAGGCCGTTGTGGTTGGTGGTGCCCAGCAGCTCGTGGGTATAGCCTTTGCGCATATCGCAGTCGATAAGCAGCACACGTTTGTTGGTCTGACTGATAACTGCCGCCAGGTTGGCACAGACAAAGGTTTTACCAATGGAGGGACTGACGCCTGAGAGCATCAGCACATTGTTGCTGGCCTGCATCATGGCAAAGTGAAGGCTGGTGCGCAGACTGCGGATAGCCTCAATAGCAAGGTCAGTCGGGTTACCCACCGCTAGCAGCTGGCTTTGCTTGTAGCGCTTATCGCCGCCACTCACCGTTTTGACCGTATCGCGCGCTTTTTGCCAGTCAGATAATGGAATGCTGGCATACACGCTCACGCCCGCCTCTTCGAGCACCTGGGCGCTCTCAATACCGCGGTTAAACAGCGAGCGCAGCAGCACGCCAATTATGGACAGCAACAGGCCCAGGATAATGCTGCCCAATACAATGAGCGCTTTTTTCGGCTTAAGCACACCCGGCTGGGTGATGGCCGGGTCGACAATACGTACGTCGCCCACGGTGCTGGCCTCGGTAATACGCAGTTCCTGCTGCTTGTTCAGAAGCTGCATATACACCTGCTGACCGGATTCCACATCGCGCGTCAGGCGCACAATTTCCTGCTGGGTCTGCGGCATGTCGCTGATGCGGCTATTAAGACGTGATTTTTCATCTTCCAGCGCCTTGCGTTTTTCTAACAACGTGCGGTAGGCCGGATGGCGTTTGGTGTACAGCTTAGAAATTTCGGCTTCTTTGAAGGTCAGCTCGTTGAGCTGGGCATCAATATTCACCACCGAGTCGAGCACCGATTTGGCCTCAAGCGGTAAGTCCACCGAGTCCTTCTGTTGGCGGTACGCGTTGAGTTTATTCTCCGCCTCGTCCAGCGACGCTCGCACTTCCGGTAACTGCTTATCAAGGAACTTCAGGCTGTGCGACGCCTCAGCAGATTTACGCTCAATATTCTGCGCCTGGTAATTGCGGGTAATCGCGTTGAGGATGTCACGAATCTGATCCCGATCCTCACCGGTGAAGGCCAGCAACAGTACACCGGTATCTTTGCCGCTTTCGGTTACCGTCAGGTTGCTTTGCAGAAATTTGATCATGCCCAGCGTGGAGAATTTAGTGACCGTAAAACGGCTACCTTCAGCAGCGTGAATCGCCGACACCATGATGGACAGACCGTCCTGAGTCAACGTCTTGCCCACTTCACCGCGCGCGCTGAAACCGGCATCACTCTCAAGCGTATAATGCTGCGGGTCGATAACGTTAAGCGTAAAGGTGTCTTTCGCCATTCCTTTCGCCGGATTAAAGGTGGTCACTTTCACCGTGTCGTTCTGGCGGCCCATCAACCGATCCCATCCTGCACCAAAAATCGGGAACGTGTTTTTTTCAACACCAATATCCAGGTCAAGGTCGTCAACGGTTTTACCCAGCACCAGACGCGACTGAATCAGCTGCATCTCCGCCTCTGAGGCCGGCGGCTTATTGCTGAGTGCGCTGTTGAGGTCCTGTACCAGCGCACTGCTGGTGTCCTGCTCTATCTGGACTAACGCATCGGCGCTGTAAATCGGTGTGGCAAACGTCACATAAACGATAGCCACAGCGGCAAACACAGCGGTGATCCCGAGCACCCACCAGCGGGCCTCGATGACCGTACCGAGCAGGCGGCCAATATCGATTTCATCATTGCCCTCAGTCGAGGCGGCTGAATGCCTTACATTTTCTGTCATTGTTATCCCTGCTGAGCTGTCAGTGCGTGCGCCCATGAGCGGGCAGAATGGTCGAGAAGGGTAAACACGGCTTCAAACGCCTCGCGGCTTTTGCGATACGGGTCGGGAATTTCCCGCTCGTCGTTCCAGTGGCCAAACAGCATGACCTTGCCGCGCATTTCTGGCGCGATATCGCAAAGGGCATGGATATGCCGTTTTTCCATCGTGAGAATCAGGTCGTAATGGCGGCACAGGCTGGCGGTTATCTGGCGGGCGCAGTGACCCGCCAGCGATAATCCGTGCTCCTGCGCTATCTCAACAGCGCGAGCATCGGCGCCCTTGCCCACAAGCGCACCCAATCCGGCAGACTCCACCGTCAACCCCGGCTGATACTGGCGCAACAAGCGCTCCGCCGTTGGGGAACGACAGATGTTCCCCACACAAACCACGAGAATGTTGTTAAACATAAGCGTTACCAGTTGTTGTTGATGTCAACGGCCGTGTCGGTCATGTAGCGCACGCCGCTAATGGTTGGCAGCAGCTGACTAACCAGGCGGTTCCAGCGAGCGACTGGCGCGGTAGTGACGTAGACCACATCGTAAGGTTGCAGACGGAACTCGGTTGCCATAACCAGCGAGGTGGCATCAGACATATCCAGCTGATAGACGTTGGCAATTTTGCCGTTACGGTCGCCTTTTATCGGGCGCAACACGAAGATGCCGCTGGCGTTAGAGGTCGTCATATCAATGCCTTCAGCCTGGCCCAGCGCCTCGGTAAGCGTCATACCGCTGAAGTCCATTTTGAGCGTGCTTTGTTTTTTCACTTCGCCCATCACGAACACTTTGAGGTCGTCATTGCGCGGCACAAACAGAATATCGCCGGGATAAAGCAGACGGTTCTGGCTCAAATCGCCATTTTGCATCAGCGCCTGGAGCGAGATGCGCTCCTCACGGCCGTTGTGCGTCAGTACCACGTTGCGCCAGTCGGCGTTGTCAGTCAGACCGCCTGCGGCGTTAATCGCATCCAGTACCGTGAGCGGTACATTAGTAATGGCCTGCTGGCCTGATTTTTCCACCTGGCCGGAAACATAGGCTTTTTGTGAGCGGAAAGCGGCGATATTGACATCAACTTGCGGGTCGGCAATGTAGCTTGCCAGGCGTCCGGTGATATCGCTGCGGATTTGGGACAAGGTTTTACCCTGTACATTGACTTTGCCTATGTAGGGATAGAACACGCTACCGTCGGCCTGTACCCAGTTACCGGCATCGCTGGAACTGCGGTACTGCCCCGCAGGAGTGGTCAACTCCGGGTGATCCCAAACCGTGACGTTAAGTACATCGCCAGGACCAACACGGTATTCATAACTGGCGATTTCCTGGTCCAGTGACATATTTGGCTGGGCAACATTTGGGCGTGGGCGCAACTGTTCAACCAACCGCGGCGTCAGTGGATAAACATTTACCATCCGGTTCAGGTCAACGTCTGAATCCTGCTGTTTAATCACATCTTTCCCGAACGTGGATATATTACTGCCGGGAAAAATGGTACAGCCACTCATCAGTGTTACAGACACCAATAAGGGCATCAATTTTAGATTGGATTTCATCATTGATTATTTATCACTTTGGCAGAGTCATTATCCTGCAATTAAATAAACACCTTGTATTAAGGAGCATAAGAATGCAGACCTCAGCACACGAATATAATGGCACCATTCCTAAAAGCCGCTTATTTGTGCATGAGTGATTGACAGAATACGTGGGGCTAATTATTCAGCTGTAGATACGCTACCGCCCGTGGCTTTACAGCTACCAAATCACTGATATCAGATAAGTTTTTTCACCAGAGCAAACCGCTATCGCCAGGATCACTCTCAACATCATGCTGTCAATATTGTTATTGATACAGCCAGAATGAATAGCAAGGAGAAATAAACCCTATCAAAACCTTATTCTCCGCAAGCTGGAAAGATTGTTGCAGCTAACCGATAAGCAGGCAAGACAGCAAATCCTGGAGTGGTTATTTTTAAGAATAGGATTAGCTGCAAATTTCAATTGTTTTAGGAATTTCTTTAGGTTGACACAATTTATTTAATAGCTTACTCGCAACATAATATTCATGTTATTCAGCGCAATCCGCGATGGAATTAAGATATTGTCCAATACCCTGTAGAAATGCTGCGCTAATTATCCTTAACATCTGTCGGGAATATTATTTACCCTCTGATTCTGGCTAAACGTTTTATTTAGGAAAATCCTCAGGCTCGAATTGCATTTGCCGCCCTCTTGCACCGTGCTTAAAATGGGGTATCAGTCTTCAGTCACAAGGTAGCGTTTGCTAATGGAATGGATAGCCGATCCGTCAATCTGGGCCGGACTTGTCACTCTGGTGGTTATTGAGCTGGTGCTTGGCATTGATAATCTGGTGTTTATTGCCATCCTCGCTGAAAAACTGCCACCCGCTCAACGCGACCGGGCGCGCATCACGGGTCTGCTGCTGGCCATGGTGATGCGCCTGTTACTGCTGGCATCTATCTCCTGGCTGGTCACATTGACCACACCGCTTTTTTCTGTGCGCACACTCAGCTTCAGCGCCCGCGACCTGATTATGCTGTTCGGGGGCCTGTTTTTGCTGTTTAAGGCAACCGTTGAGCTTAACGAACGGCTGGAGGGCAAAGACCAGGACAACCCAACCCAGCGGCGCGGGGCGCGTTTCTGGGGCGTGGTGGCACAGATTGTGGTGCTGGACGCCATTTTCTCTCTTGACTCAGTCATAACCGCCGTCGGCATGGTGGATCACCTCGGCGTAATGATGGCAGCGGTGATTATCGCCATTAGCCTGATGCTGCTGGCAAGTAAGGCGCTAACGCGTTTTGTGAATAGCCACCCAACCATTGTCATTTTGTGCCTGAGCTTCCTGCTGATGATTGGCTTTAGCCTCATTGCCGACGGCTTTGGCTTCCATATCCCAAAAGGCTATCTCTATGCGGCCATTGGGTTCTCGGTGATGATTGAAGCGCTCAACCAGCTCGCTAACTTTAACCGCCGCCGTTTTCTGTCTGCCAACCAGACGCTAAGAAGCCGCACCACCGAAGCGGTGATGCGGTTACTCAGCGGACGCAAAGAGGAAGCGGAGCTGGATGCCGACACCGCCTCGCTGATTGCCGACCACGATGGCGAAGCCACGCTGTTTAACCCGCAAGAGCGCATGATGATTGAGCGGGTGCTTAATCTTAACCAGCGCACGGTAAGCAGCATCATGACCTCGCGCCACGATATTGAGCATGTGGACCTCAGCGCGCCAGAAGCACACATCCGCGAACTGCTGGAGAAAAACCAGCACACGCGCATCGTGGTAACTGGCGGTGACGATAATCTGCTCGGCGTGGTACATGTTATCGACCTGCTGGCCCAGCAACTGCGTGGCGATAAGCTGGACCTGCACGCACTGGTACGCCAGCCATTGGTGTTCCCGGAGACCGTAACTCTACTGCCCGCGCTGGAACAGTTTCGCAGCGCCCGCACCCATTTTGCGTTTGTGGTGGATGAGTTCGGTTCAGTGGAAGGCTTGGTGACGCTCAGCGACGTCATGGAAACCATCGCCGGGAACTTGCCAAACGAGATAGACGAAACCGACGCGCGGCATGATATCGCTAAAAATGACGACGGCAGTTGGACGGTAAACGGCCATATGCCGCTGGAGGATTTGGTGCAGTACGCCCCGCTGCCGCTCGACGAGCGACGCGACTATCACACCGTGGCCGGGCTGCTGATGGAGCATCTGCAACATATTCCGGTTGAGGGCGAAGAGGTGAATGTTGCAGGCTGGCGGTTAAAAACGCTGGAAGTGGAGAATCACCGCGTGCAGAAGGTGCTGGTGGTGCCGCCGGAGGATGAAAGTGGGATGCTGGATTATGAGGTTTGAACAAAATCTGAAATTCAATTGTTATAATGAAAGGTAAAAATAGCACCTACATAAAGCAGGTGCCATTCTCTTGAAGCGCAATGTATATTTCGTCACATAAGAGTTAGTAGTGCATGAT
>JALAGK010000573.1 GCA_022712475.1 Enterobacteriaceae bacterium | reverse complement strand
TGAGTTAGAAAAGCGCAGCGCCAACAGATTAAGCACCGTCTCTTTGCCCAGATAGTGGTCAATACGGTAAACCTGACACTCCTCGAAAAACTCACCGACCTGGTTATTGATTTCCTGTGAGGTCTCAAGCGAAGTACCAAGCGGTTTTTCCATCACCACGCGCGCGGGCTTAGCGTTAAGTTTTGCCGCACCCAACCCTTTACAGATGGCACCAAACGTACTGGGTGGCATGGCGAAATAGTTGATGGTGGTACGGTTTTTCTGGTCAAGTTTTTTACCAAGCTTGCTAAAGCCTGCTGTGTCGTTAACATCAAGATTGCAGAAATCAAGGCGCGCGCTGAGCTTGTCCCACAGCGCTTCATCAATCTTCTCTTTCATGAAGGTTTCTAGCGCTTCGCGAATCACTTTGGTGTACGCGGCCTTGTCCCAGTCTGCACGCCCAACGCCAAGAATACGCGTATCCGGGTGAATCTGGCCTGCCTTTTCCAGCTGATACAGGGAAGGCAGCAGTTTGCGGCGCGCAAGATCGCCTTTCGCACCGAAAATTACCAGGTCGCACGCCTGAGCTGTTTGCGTTACCGCCATGTTATTCTCCTCGTTTCGGCCGGCCCGGCGCTGTGCGTCCGGACCCACTTGTAATTTTATTACAATGCACTGTACTTCATTTTACATAAGGCGCGAACACAGGTTGTGCCTTTCGCTGCATAAACCTACAGCTTTCCCGCTTGCCGCTGGTTTTGTGCGCTACAGTGATAAAGCAGGAAATCAGAGCACGATCATGTAATGAAAAAAAACAACAACATCATCAACCTGTTGTTAGCGCACCGCCTTCGTCGAAGAGTATATTCAGACAATCGCTGGCGCGCGATTTTCGCCTGCCCAGGACGTTAATTTTTGCTGAGAACCCTGTCGATGATGAATATGCTGGAAAACATCCAGTCACAGCTGGAACGACTGAGTAAATCAGAGCGGAAGGTGGCTGATACCATACTCAGAGCACCGCAGGAAGCCATCCATAAGAGTATCGCGACCCTTGCTGCTGAGGCAGGCGTAAGCGAACCCACCGTTAACCGTTTCTGCCGTCGGCTGGACACCCGTGGTTTTCCCGACTTCAAGCTCTTGTTGGCACAAAGCCTGGCTACCGGCACGCCGTGGGTTAACCGCAATGTCGATGAAAACGACGATGTCAAAGCCTACAGTGACAAAATTTTTGAGTCCGCTATGGCGAGCCTGGACCAGGTACGCAACGGGCTGGACATCAATGCCGTTAACCGCGCAGTAGACTGGCTGAGTCAGGCTAAAAAAATCTCCTTTTTTGGGCTGGGTTCTTCCTCTACTGTTGCCCATGATGCAATGAATAAATTTCTGCGCTTCAATGTGCCGGTGTTCTGGTCAGACGATATTGTGTTGCAACGCATGAGCTGTATGAACAGTAGCGAAGGCGACGTGGTCGTACTGTTCTCCCACACCGGACGCACCCGCCAGATTGTGGAGCTGGCACGGCTGGCTCATGAAAACGAAGCGATGGTTATCGCCGTCACGACCGCCAACACACCGCTTGCTCACGAAGCCGGGCTGGCATTGTTACTGGATGTGCCGGAAGATACCGATGTGTATATCCCTATGGTCTCGCGCCTGGCCCAGTTAACGCTGCTTGACGTGCTTGCTACGGGTTTTACGCTGCGCCGTGGCGCGAAATTCAGAGATAACTTGAAGCGAGTCAAAGAAGCATTGCGGGAATCGCGGTTTGATAGAGGGACAATTATTCCCGGTAAAACACCGTAAATTCTATAACAACGTTGTCACTTACAGGGTCATTCGGGTAACGTGTCAGGCCAGTCCTGCCTTACCAGATTTTTCAGTTCACGCACTACCGAAGTTGTTTCAGTCAACGGAGTATTAAATGTCCAGACGGCTACGCAGAACCAAAATTGTCACCACCTTAGGTCCAGCTACCGATCGCGATAACAACCTTGAGAAGGTTATTGCCGCCGGTGCTAACGTTGTACGCATGAATTTCTCCCACGGAACAGCAGAAGACCATCTGCTGCGCGCTAACAAAGTGCGCGAGATTGCGGCGAAGCTTGGCCGCCATGTTGCTATTCTCGGCGACCTTCAGGGTCCAAAAATTCGTGTATCGACCTTTAAAGAGGGCAAAGTGTTCCTCAATATTGGCGACAAGTTCCTGCTTGATGCCAACCTGGGCAAAGGCGAAGGCGACAAAGAGAAAGTGGGCATCGACTATAAAGGTCTGCCTGCTGACGTGGTACCGGGCGACATTCTGCTGCTCGATGATGGCCGCGTACAGTTAAAAGTGCTGGAAGTTCAGGGTATGAAAGTGTTCACCGAAGTGACCGTCGGTGGCCCACTGTCCAACAATAAAGGCATTAATAAGCTCGGTGGTGGCCTGTCTGCCGAAGCGCTGACCGAGAAAGACAAAGCCGACATCCTCACTGCTGCGAAAATTGGTGTGGATTACCTGGCCGTCTCCTTCCCGCGCTGTGGTGAAGATCTCAACTATGCTCGTCGCCTCGCCCGTGATGCAGGCTGCGACGCGCACATCGTTTCCAAAGTTGAACGTGCTGAAGCAGTATGCAGCGATGAAGCGATGGACGACATTATTCTTGCCTCTGACGTGGTGATGGTTGCCCGTGGCGATCTGGGCGTTGAAATCGGCGATCCGGAGCTTGTAGGTATCCAGAAAACCCTCATTCGTCGCGCGCGTAAGCTGAATCGTGCCGTCATCACCGCCACGCAGATGATGGAATCGATGATAACCAACCCGATGCCAACCCGCGCAGAGGTGATGGACGTTGCCAACGCCGTACTGGATGGCACCGACGCCGTCATGCTGTCTGCTGAAACCGCAGCAGGTCAGTACCCGGCAGAAACCGTCGCCGCGATGGCGCGAGTGTGCCTGGGCGCCGAAAAAATCCCGAGCATCAATGTCTCCAAGCACCGTCTGGATGTCCAGTTCGACAACGTGGAAGAGGCGCTGGCGATGTCAGCCATGTACGCCGCCAACCATACCCGCGGCGTCACCGCGATTATCACCATGACTGAATCTGGTCGTACGGCGCTCATGACCTCACGCATCAGCTCTGGTCTGCCGATTTTTGCAATGTCGCGTCACGAGCGCACACTCAATTTGACGGCGCTGTATCGCGGCGTTACGCCAGTTCATTTTGACAGCAAGAGTGATGGCGTTGCCGCCGCTCAGGATGCCGCCAATCTGCTGCGCGACAAAGGGTATCTGATGTCCGGCGATCTGGTTATCGTGACTCAGGGCGATGTGATGGGCACCATTGGTACCACCAACACTACCCGTATCCTGACAGTTGACTAAGCAACCGCAGATTGAAAAAGGGGCCTGATGGCCCCTTTTTTATACCCATCTCTTTTTATTTGCTACCTTTCGGCCACAGGTCTTTACGCACGTAAGGTTCGGTCTCTCCTTCCTTGCGCGTTTTCAGCAGCTTCAGTATCCAGGTGTATTGTTCTGGATGCGGGCCGACCAGAATTTCTACTTCCTCATTCATGCGCCTGGCAATTGTGCGATCGTCAGCGTCCATCAAATCGTCCATGGGCGGGCGAATATAGATATCCAGCCGATGCGTCCTGGCGTTATAAACCGGAAACAGCGGCACCACGCGCGCACGGCACACCTTCATCAAACGGCCAATAGCGGGTAACGTTGCCTTGTAGGTTGCAAAGAAATGGACAAACTCGCTGTGCTCGGCACGTTGGTCCTTGTCAGGTAGATAATAGCCCCAGTACCCCTGACGTACTGAGCTGATAAACGGTTTGATGCCATCATTACGTGCATGCATACGCCCGCCAAAGCGGCGACGTACCCGGTTCCAGACATAGTCAAACAGCTGATTGCCCTGATTGTGGAACATCGCCGCCATCTTCTGGCCGCTGGCGGCCATCAGCATGGCCGGAATATCCACGGCCCAACCGTGTGGTACCAGGAAAATAACTTTTTCGTTATTTGCCTGCATCGCATCGATAATGTCTTTGCCGTGCCAGTCCACACGCTCAAGTACCTTTTTGGGGTCACGCATGCCCAGTTCGGCCATCATCGCCATCGACTGCGGTGCGGTTTCAAACATGCTGTCGATAATAGCTTCACGGCGCGCTTCAGGCAGCTCAGGGAAACAGTACAGCAGGTTAATACGCGCGCGACGACGTGCGCTTTTTGCAAGTTTCCCGGCCGTACGCCCCAGAGCCCCCAACAGCGGATCGCGAATAGCCGCAGGCGTCCAGGCAAGGCCCGCAAAAGCAAAAACACCGAGCCATGAGCCCCAGTAGCGCGGGTGCAAAAAGGCTTTCTGGAACTCAGGAATAAACTCGATGTGTGACTTTTTTTCTTTTTCCATGTTCTTCCCGGCACAAAGCCGATTAATTTATCTTTGTTCAAACTGATTTATTTTAACGGTAGCTGAGACTTTTCCAAACAAAAAGCCGGTCTATGACCGGCTTTTGACCTTCAGAGAGGTTTTTAGTCGAACCGCAGTTGCGGCAGTACTTCTTTGGCTGTTGCCAGGAAGTCGCGACGATCGGCTCCTGCCAAGCCTTCGGAACGCGGTAGTTTCGCCGTCAGCGGGTTAACAGCCTGCTGGTTAATCCACACCTCATAGTGCAAATGCGGCCCCGTAGAACGTCCTGTATTGCCCGACAGTGCAATGCGCTCACCGCGCTTGACTTTCTGACCCGGCGTAACGAGAAGCTTCTTCAGGTGCATATAACGCGTAGTATAGGAGCGACCGTGACGGATTGCGATATAGTAACCCGCAGCACCACTGCGCTTGGCGACCACTACTTCACCGTCCCCCACTGCCAGCACCGGAGTCCCCTGTGGCATGGCAAAGTCAACACCACGGTGCGGTGCTACACGCCCGGTTACCGGGTTTGTACGACGTGGGTTAAAGTTTGAAGAGACGCGGAACTGGCGTGAAGTCGGGAAGCGCATAAAACCTTTCGCCAAACCCGCACCATTGCGGTCATAGAATTTACCGTCTTCTGCACGAATGCCGTAGTAATCCTTGCCGCTGCTGCGCACACGTACACCGACAAGTTGACTCTGCTCTCGCTTGCCGTCTAGCATTTCACGCGACATCAGCACAGCGAACTCATCACCTTTTTTGAGCTTACGGAAGTCCATCTGCCACTGCATTGCTTTAATCACAGCGTTGATTTCCGTAGTGGTCAGGCCAGCAGAACGCGCACTGGCAACAAAGCTACTGCCTACCGTCCCTTTAAGAAGACTGTTCACCCAGTCGCCCTGCTGAGTTTCGCTCGTCATCTTCCACGCACCGGCGCTGTTGCGCTCGTAGGTACGCGTTTCACGGCGTGAGACTTCCCACGTCAGGGTTTGCAGGTCGCCGTCTGCGTTTAATGTCCAGGAGAGTTGCTGACCGATTTTCAGATTACGCAAATCTTTATCGGCCTGCGTCAGGCGACCGATTTCCGACATATCAATGCCGTACTGGTTCAATACACTACTAAAGGTATCACCGGTAGACACAACGTATTCATGCAGTCCGGTATCCGAGGCGATTTTGTCATCCAGTTCATCCTGCGGGATGGCTTCTTCTTCCTGCGGTGTCTGATCGATAGGCTCACTGGCTTCGGGCAAAAGCGAACGAATATCCTCTTTTCCAAGTTCAATGCTTTTGACAATCGGTGTGGATTCGGTGTGGTACACAAAGGGCCGCCAGACGGCGGCCGCAAGAGTAAGAACCGTAAGCGACCCCAACATCACACGATGGGGCCGCGGTAAATTATTAAACGCCAGGGCGACAGAGCGGGCTATCTGTTGCACGTATTCACTTCCTCGTTATGCTCCTTTCAGGCAACTGGCGTATTGATGCGAAAGTTGGGTAAGAAATTGCGTATAGCTGTCTTTACCCAGCGCAATAGCGGTGCCGAGAGGATCCAGTGTACCCATTCGTACCCGCGTTCCTCTGGCAACGGCTTCAATGACGGCCGGCCTGAATTGTGGCTCAGCAAAGACGCATTCGGCCTTTTGCTCAACCAACTGTGTTCTGATTTCATGTAAGCGCTGCGCACCAGGCTGGATTTCAGGGTTTACGGTAAAATGCCCCAGCGGGGTGAGTCCGTAGTGTTGTTCAAAATACCCGTAGGCATCATGAAACACGTAATACCCTTTTCCTTTTAGCGGTGACAGCTCATTTGCCAACGTTTCATCGGTTTTTGCTAATTCTGCCTCGAATCGCTGCAGGTTAGCATCCAATTTGTTCTTATTTTCAGGCATAAGTTCAACTAATTTTTGATGGATTGCAACCGCTGAAAGCCTTGCTATGACTGGGGATAGCCATAAATGCATGTTGTACTCACCATGATGGTGATCTTCATCACCTTTTTCGTGCCCGTGTTCGTGGTCATCGTCATGGTCGTGAGCGCCTTTTATCAGCAGCGGCTTCACATCATTTAGTGCTGCAAGCGACAGTCGTTTTTGTTCGGCCAGGCGGGCGACGGGTTTCGTCATGAAGGCTTCCATCTCTGGACCGACCCTCACAACTAAGTCTGCGTTTTGCAAGCGTTTTATATCTGACGGACGCAATGCATAATCATGTTCCGATGCGCCATCTGGCAGCAAAACCGTCGTCTCGGTGACGCCATCGGCAATCGCTGACGCGATAAATCCCAGAGGCTTAATGGAGGTGACAACATCTGCCTGAGCGGTGGTTGACGCGCTACACCACAGTGCGGTTGAAAAAGCAGCGAAAAGAAGCGTGTTTTTATGTAACATAATGCAACTGGTCATCGTTTTGGCTGAGAAGGATGTGATATTATAACATCCGATAACTTCTGCAACGTTTAAATCGACATGACAACTCTCGTCTCCCTGGAAAACATTTCAGTTTCATTTGGCGCACGCCGCGTGCTGTCAGATATCTCGCTTAATCTGCACGCAGGCCGAATCCTCACTCTGCTGGGACCAAACGGTGCGGGTAAATCAACGCTAGTCCGCGTAGTGCTTGGGCTCGTAGCACCCGACAGCGGCCTCATCAAGCGCACCCCGAATCTGCGCATTGGTTATGTCCCTCAAAAATTACACCTTGATGCCACGCTGCCACTGACAGTAAGCCGCTTCATGCGCCTGCGTCCTGGTGTGAAAAAGAGCGATATTCAGCCCGCACTGGTGCGCGTGCAGGCCGCACATTTGATAGATGCACCGATGCAAAAACTCTCTGGCGGCGAAACCCAGCGTGTACTGCTGGCTCGTGCGTTACTCAATCAGCCGCAGCTGTTGGTTCTGGATGAACCCACTCAGGGTGTTGACGTTAACGGCCAGCTCGCGCTGTACGATTTAATCAACAAACTGCGCCATGAAC
>JALAGK010000572.1 GCA_022712475.1 Enterobacteriaceae bacterium | reverse complement strand
TTGCCGCTGCTATTACCTTCGCGCAGGCGACCCAGAATCTGGCGTGACGTTACGGTCGTACCTTCATCTTCCAGCACGGCATCCAGCACGCCGTCTGCGGATGCCGGCACTTCCAGCACCACTTTGTCGGTTTCGATTTCTACCAGCACTTCATCGCGCTGCACGCTGTCACCCGGTTTTTTGTGCCAGGTCGCCACGGTGGCGTCAGCGACAGATTCAGGCAGGTCGGGAACAAGAATATCTACGCTACTCATTATTTATCCTTTGATATCAATCGATGTTCAGCGCGTCGTTTACCAGATCCTGTTGCTGTTTCTGGTGAACGGACATATACCCTACCGCCGGAGAGGCGGAGGCCGGACGGCCTGCATAACGCAGAGCGGCCGTTGAAGGAATAGCTTCACGGAAGTGATGCTGGCTGCAATACCAGGCCCCCTGGTTTAGCGGCTCTTCCTGGCACCAGACAAAGTCTTTCACGTGCGCATACGGTTTGAGCACTTCCTGAAGCGCCTGATGCGGGAACGGATACAACTGTTCAACACGCACGATAGCGACATCTTTCTGCTCATTTTTGCGACGCTGTTCCAGCAGGTCGTAGTACACCTTACCGGAGCACAGCACGACGCGTTTCACATCCTTCGCATTCAGTTCGTCCACTTCGCCAATCGCTGGCTGGAAGGTTCCGTTGGCCAGTTCGTCAAGCGACGACACCGCCAATGGATGGCGCAGCAGCGACTTCGGAGACATCACCACCAGTGGGCGGCGCATACCGCGCAGCGCCTGGCGACGCAGCATGTGGTAAACCTGCGCAGGGGTTGATGGCACACAAACCTGCATGTTCTGTTCAGCACACAACTGCAGATAGCGCTCAAGGCGCGCCGAGGAGTGCTCAGGGCCCTGCCCTTCGTAGCCATGCGGCAGCAGCATAACCAGACCGCACATACGGCCCCACTTCTGCTCACCGGAACTAATGAACTGGTCAATCACCACCTGTGCACCGTTGGCAAAGTCACCAAATTGCGCTTCCCAAATAGTCAGCGTACGCGGCTCAGCCGTGGCATAACCATATTCGAACGCCAGTACCGCTTCTTCAGACAGCACAGAGTCCCAGACTTTAAAGTCACCCTGACCGTTATGCACATGTGCCAGCGGCGTGTAGGTCGAGCCGTTTGTCTGATTGTGAATGACTGCATGGCGGTGGAAGAAGGTACCGCGCCCGGCATCTTCACCGGAAAGACGGACCGGAATACCTTCATCGACCAGCGTGGCGTAAGCAAGCGTTTCAGCCCCGCCCCAGTCAAAGAGCTTCTCACCGGCAGCCATCAACTGGCGATCACCGTAGATTTTCTCCACGCGTGACTGCATAGTGATCGCGTCCGGCACGGTGCTGATGCGCTTAGCCAGTTCCTGCAAACGCTTCATTTCCACTTTGTTCGGATAGCTTTCATCCCACTCGTGGTTAAGGTACGGCGACCAGGTGAAGGAATGCAGGTTCATCGGGCGCCATTCCTGTACTACGCATTCACCTGCGTCCAGCGCATCGCGATACAGGTTCACCATCTCGGTGGCATCTTCCAGCGTATCGACGCCGTCACGCTCAAGCTTGTCGGCGTAGATTTTGCGCGGTGTCGGATGTTTTTTGATTTTCTGGTACATCAACGGCTGGGTTGCGCTCGGCTCGTCGGCCTCGTTGTGGCCGTGGCGGCGATAGCAAACCAGGTCGATAAATACATCGCGTTTGAATGTATTACGGAAGTCCAGCGCCAGACGCGTCACGAAGGCTACTGCTTCCGGGTCATCCGCGTTCACGTGGAAAATCGGCGCCTGCACCATCTTACCAATATCGGTACAGTATGGCGTTGAACGCGCATCCAGTGGGTTTGAGGTGGTAAACCCTACCTGGTTGTTGATGACGATACGCACGGTACCGCCCACTTCGTAACCACGGGCTTTAGACATGTTCAGGGTTTCCTGAACTACGCCCTGGCCGGTGACCGCAGCATCACCGTGAATGGTAATGGGCAGTACCTGGTTGCTGCCCGGCTGAGACAGACGGTCAAGACGCGCGCGTACGGATCCCATCACCACCGGGCTTACGATTTCAAGGTGCGACGGGTTAAACGCCAGCGCCAGGTGAACCAGACCACCTTCAGTTTCTACGTCAGACGAGAAACCCATGTGGTATTTCACATCGCCGGTACCCAGGTGTTCTTTGTGCTTGCCAGCAAATTCGTCGAACAGATCCTGCGGTTTTTTACCCAGCACGTTAACCAGCACGTTAAGACGACCGCGGTGGGCCATCCCCAACACCACTTCACGCGTGCCGCTCTTACCGGCATGGCGAATCATCTCTTTGAGCATGGGTACCAGCGCGTCACCGCCTTCAAGCGAGAAGCGCTTAGCACCCGGGAATTTGGCACCAAGATAGCGCTCAAGCCCTTCGGCTGCTGTCAGCTCGCTCAGGAAACGCTTTTTCTCTTCAGTGGTGAATTCCGCGTGACCAACCACAGATTCAATACGCTGCTGAATCCAGCGTTTTTCTTCTGTGTTTGTGATGTGCATGTATTCTGCACCGATGGAGCCGCAGTAGGTCTGCTTGAGTGCCTCAATCAGGTCGCCAAGCTTCATCGTATCTTTGCCGATAGCAAAAGAACCGACGTTATAGCTTTCCTGGAGATCGGCTTCGGTCAGGTTATGGTAAGCAGGATTGAGATCTGGCACCGTCTCCTGCTGCCACAGGCCAAGCGGGTCAAGGTTCGCCTGCTGATGGCCACGGAAACGGTAGGCGTTAATCAGCTGGAGAACTTTCACCTGCTTGGCGTCAGTATCCGGGTCGGTAACAGAAGAAGCGGTATAACGCGTGGCGTCTTTTGCCAGGCGACGGAAATAATCTCGGGTTTTGGAATGGAACTGATCCGGTCTGGCACCAACGCCAGGTAACTGCTGGAACATGGAGCGCCAGGCGGCGTCCACTGAGTCAGGATCGGTTAAGAAGTCTTCATAGAGCTGCTCTATCCAGGACTGGTTCGCGCCAGAAAGATAAGAAGAGTCCAGCCAGGCTTTCATTGCGCCGTTCTGCATCGTGATCCCTTTAAGCATATATTTGCTTATTCGCCGTGGATTACTACTACGCACACCGAAGCGCGCGTGACCTGCGATCCCTGGGCGAGCTCTGATAACAATGGCCCGCGAAGGAACCTTTAAAAACCGCCTTTTCGTCTGCGTCATCTGGGCTGTGACAGCGTTGGCCTGCTTTGCAGTCCGCGACAAGATAATGCGCTTACCAGCGGTTTTTAAAGATTTCCTGCTGCTACTCTTTTCTACACTACCGGGAGCCCTCGCTCCCGGTATCTTTACCTGCTTTTACGCGCTTTTTTGCAGCAGCATCGACTTGATGTGGCCGATGGCACGCGTCGGGTTCAGTCCTTTAGGACATACGCTGACGCAGTTCATAATGCTGTGACAGCGGAATACGCTGAAAGCATCACTCAGGCCGTCGAGGCGGTTACTGGTTTCGGTATCGCGACTGTCAATCAGGAAGCGATACGCTGCAAGTAAACCTGCCGGACCAATGAACTTGTCCGGGTTCCACCAGAAAGAAGGACAGGAGGTCGAGCAGCAGGCACACAGGATGCACTCGTACAGACCATCCAGTTTCTCACGCTGCGCCGGGCTTTGCAGATGCTCGCGAGCGGGTGGATTTTGTCCATTATTCAACAAGTAAGGCTTAATTTTCTCATATTGCGCATAGAACTGTCCCATGTCCACCACCAAATCCCTGACCACGGGCAGCCCTGGCAGTGGGCGGATAACAATTTTCTGTTTTCCGTTGCCCAACGCAGAGATTGGAGTAATACAGGCAAGTCCGTTCTTGCCGTTCATATTCACGCCGTCAGAGCCACACACCCCCTCACGGCAGGAACGACGAAACGACAGCGTCGGGTCTTTTTCTTTAAGCTGAATGAGCGCATCCAGCAACATCATGTCACGACCGTCTTCCGCTTCCAGCACATACTCCTGCATACGCGGTGCATCGTCGACATCCGGGTTGTAACGATAGATTGAAAATTCGAGTTTCATCACCTGATCTCCGCGATTAGTAGGTACGTATTTTCGGCGGGAACGCCGGACGCAGTTTCGGCTCCATGTTCACCTTACGGCGCGTCATGGCGTCCTGCTGCGGCAGATACACGGAGTGGCACAGCCAGTTTTCATCATCCCTGTCCGGGAAATCAAAGCGGCTATGCGCACCGCGGCTCTCGGTGCGGAAGTTGGCAGACATCGCCGTGGCGTAAGCTGTCTCCATCAGGTTGTCGAGTTCGAGGCACTCAACGCGCTGGGTGTTGAACTCGCTGGAGGTATCATCCAGACGGGCATTTTTCAGGCGTTCGCGGATGGTCTTAAGCTGCTCCAGCCCTTTCGCCATCGCGTCGCCTTCGCGGAATACCGAGAAGTTATGCTGCATACATTCCTGCAGCGCTTTGCGAATCTGTACCGGGTCTTCACCGTTGCGGTTGTTGTTCCAGCGGTTGAGACGATCCAGAGACGCTTCCACGTCAGACTCACTGGCGTCACGCAATGTGCCCTGCTCGGCAATCGATTCCTGCAAGTGCACACCGGCCGCACGGCCAAAGACCACAAGGTCAAGCAGTGAGTTACCGCCAAGGCGGTTAGCGCCATGCACC
>JALAGK010000571.1 GCA_022712475.1 Enterobacteriaceae bacterium | reverse complement strand
GGTGTGACCTGGTTTCGCAACGATTACCGCAACAAAATTGAAGCAGGCTATCAGCCCGCCTCAACCAACACCTCCGGCACCAATATTTACAAGTGGGAGAACGTGCCGAAAGCGGTTGTGGAAGGTCTGGAAGGTACACTGAACGTGCCGGTTAGCGAGACTGTTACCTGGAGCAACAACCTGACCTGGATGTTGCAGAGTAAGAATAAAGAGAGCGGCGAGCGCCTGTCGATTATTCCCAAATACACGCTCAACTCCACCCTAAGCTGGCAAGCGCGTAGCGATCTGTCGTTGCAGAGCACCTTCACCTGGTATGGCAAGCAGCAGCCTAAGCGCTTTAACTACAACGGTGCGCCGGTAACCGGTAGCGAGCGTAATGAGGTCAGCCCGTACAGCATTGTTGGCCTGAGCGCAACCTGGGATGCCACGAAAAACGTGAGCCTGACCGCGGGCGTGGATAACGTCTTCGATAAGCGCCACTGGCGTGAAGGTAACGCCCAGACAACCGGCGGCGACTCGGGCTATATGTACGGCGCGGGTGCCGCAACGTACAACGAGTCTGGCCGTACGTGGTATATGAGCGTGAATACCCACTTCTGATAACAGACTTGCCACCGTTGAATACCGCCCGGCCAGGATTCACCTTAAACCGGGCGCATCACTGGCAGTAAATCGGTTAAAGGGCAGGTTCCCTACCTCCCCTTTCCATCATGTTGCCAAAACGCAATGCCCCGCGCCCCGGCATGACGTTGCTTCAACGCACAGACCTCTGGCCCATCCTTCAGTCCAACGCAAGCAAACATGGCAGAGTTGTAGCATTGTGATGACACAAGAGCGAATACAACTGCAAATGCCACTCGCCTGGCGCAACGAAAGTGTGGACAGAGAATGATGCTGACGACCGTGCTAAAAGCTGGCTCAACGTTAGCGGCGTTAAACATGCTTCAACGCCGTCATACCACTAAGTCTGTACCAGGCCGGTGGAGGCATAACCAAAGTTAATGCTCACTTACCTGGCTAAAAAACACAGCGCTCCTGCTCAGCGCAGGACGCAGACGCCTGCCGCACAACCTTTACGCGCCCAACGCGATAATCTCATCGTAGAGCGCTTTTGCTATTGTCACCCCCCGGCGCTCGCTTTGCGCACGCACGCGGTGGCGACGCTCGCCAGGAATGCGGGCGCCCTGTTCCTGCATATCGGTAAACAGGGTTTCTGCCCTCGCCAGGTGAGTAGCAGCGCCCTCACCCAGAAAGCGTTGCGGATCCATGGCAATAATCAACTCGCCACCAAACGGCAACCCCCCCGCTCCGTTGTCATAATGTAACGATTCCTTGCTGGTCATATCGCCAATCAATGGCCCGGCGATAAGCTCCACCATCGCCGCCAGCGCCGAGCCTTTATGGCCGCCAAACGGCAGCATGGCTCCAGCCAGAATTTGTGCCGGATCAGTGGTAGGCTTGCCCTGAGGGTCGAGCCCCCAGCCCTCCGGCACCTTTTTCCCGGCCCGCCGATGCAGGTCGATTTCCCCACGAGCTGCTGCACTGGTCGCCATATCAAAAATAAACGGAGGTTTACCTGCACGCGGCCAGCCAAACGCTATCGGGTTAGTGCCAAAAAGCGGCAGACTGCCGCCAGAGGGGGCCATCCAGGCATGGCTCGGTGTACAGGCCAGCGCCACCAGCCCCTGTTCAGTGAGCGGCTCAATATCTGCCCACAGCGCCGAAAAATGCACACAATGGTTGATGGCCAACGCGGCGATGCCGCACTGGCGCGTTTTGTCGATAAACGCAGGCAGCGCAGCCTTCCAGGCCAATAGTGAGAAAGCACCGTGCGCATCTACACGCAGAATGGCGGGCGCGTTGTCTTCAATCACTGGTAATGCATCCGGCGAAACTTTGCCGCGTAAAAGGGTATGTACACAGCCCGGAATACGGTACAGACCGTGAGAGGGGTTGCCATCGCGCTCGCTGTCGGTGACATTACGCGCTATCGCGCTGGCGTGCGCCTCGCTAAAGCCGTTATGCTGCAATACCCTCAGCGCCAGCGCATAAGCCGTCTCCAGAGAGAGTGTGATGTCTTCCATTGGTCGGTTCCTTGAGAGTAGAGAACATTCACATTAACGCAACACAGGCCGTGCTGAATAGCCACTCATCAGCAAGTTGTGATAGCTCTCCCCCCATGATGAGCCGGTCTGGAACAACCAGGATTATGCCTGGTTGTCGTTTCATCGCCGTCGAAGATAATGAAAGTCCAGGCCGATGCCTGACACTATAGGGAATTCAGGATGAAAAAAATCTATGCACTGCTTTTACTGGTGAGCCTCAGCGCGTTGAGCGGCTGTTTCCATCACCATCACGATCGTCATGAGCGCGGTGACAACCGTGGTCCACAGCCGCAGGAACACCGGGGCCATTACGACGACCGCAGCGGCCCACGTCGCTAATCTGGCGCTGACCATGTTTGCGCAAGCGTGGGCAGCAACTCAGAGAGTGCTGGCTGGCCTGTCTGACCCGGCTTCCATAACGCAACCAATGTTTGCGACAGCGCATTATCCCCCATACCGG